>JAFUQY010000042.1 GCA_017472105.1 Clostridia bacterium
GCGATGGAGAAATGCTCCCGTCCGTAGGTCAGCTCCGCGTAGATTTCGTCGGAGAGAACCATGATATCCGTGCCGCGGAGAACCTCAGCGATGGGTTCCAGATCCTCGCGGGTCATGATGGCGCCGGTCGGATTGTTCGGATAGGGAAGTACGAGCAGCTTGGTCTTCGGGGTGATCGCCGCCTTCAGTTCTTCCGCTGTCAGCTTGAATTTGTTTTCTTCCTTGGTGTTGATAATCACCGGAACGCCGCCCGCAAGCTCCGCAATCGGACCATAGCAGACGAACGCAGGCTGGGGAATGATGACCTCGTCTCCGGGATTCACGAGAGCACGGGTCGTCATATCGATCGCTTCACTGCCGCCGACGGTGACAATGATTTCGGTTTTCGCGTCATATTCCAGCGTGAACCGGCGCTTCATGTAATCCGAGATCGCATTGTGCAGATCCATGGTTCCGGCGTTGGAGGTATAGTAGGTCTTGCCGCGCTCGAGGGATTCCATCGCCGCCACGCGGATGTGCCACGGGGTAACGAAGTCCGGCTCGCCCACAGTCAGGGAAATCACATCTTTTCTGCCTTCGAGAAGGTCAAAATACTTCCGGATTCCCGAGGGCTTGATGTCCTGTACTGTCTGAGATAAGATTTTTGCGTAGTCCATCAGGTAATATTCCCTCTTTCGTCAACCGGAACGGAGCCGTAGATTACATCGTTGTCCTTGTACTTGCGGAGAACGAAATGGGTTGCGGTGGAAACGACGTCGTCAATGGTCGCCAGCTTTTCCGCAACGAAGAATGCCACCTCGCGCATGGTCTTGCCGCGGATGAACACAGCAAGGTCAAAGCCGCCGGACATGAGATAGAGGGATTCCACCTCGGGATAGTTGTAAATCTTCTGCGCAACATGGTCGTAGCCGCGGTCGCGCTGGGGAGTGATCTTCAGCTCAATCATCGCGGACACGGATTCACGGTCGGTCTTGTCCCAGTCGATGAGGGTGTGGTAGCCGACGATGACACCGGTCTGTTCGTAGTCTTCGATCATTGCCTTGATGTCGCCCACTTCCTTTTCCAGCATCAGTGCCAGTGCTTCGTGGGACAGGCGTGCGTCGTTTTCGAGAAGTCTGAGGAGTTCTGTCATAATGGTTCTCCGTTTAAGGTCGTATGACCGGAATGCGTGTTATTTCTGGATTTTGTTCATGATCTTGTCGAGGGACAGACCGTATTTGTCCGCGATATCGCGTGCGTAGCTCTTGCCGTCGGGACGTTCGCGGAGGATCTTGAAGCTGCGGGAACCCTTGTCGATTGCCGCAACGAGGTTGTCGATTCTGACGCCGCCCTTCGGGAGAGCCGCTGCATTGATGGCGTCCACGGAAGCTGCGAGGTCGTGCAGGTGCGTTGCGAAAATGCCGCGGCACTTGACCAAGGAGAAGCCCTGGAGCACTTCGGATGCGATGTAAGCCGCTTCGAAGGAGCCGGTGGAGGACAGGGTTTCGTCGAGGAGGATCAGGCTGTCTTTGGTGACATCGTCGAAGATATCGGACAGACGGGAGCATTCCTCGCCGAGACGTCCTTTGTTGATGGTGTCTTCACTGCCGGTCGGGAAGTGGGTGAAAATCTCGTCGCACGGGCTGATTACGCAGGAATCCGCGCATACGGGAAGACCGAGCTGTGCCATGACGAACGCGATGCCGACGGCGCAGGTGATAACGGATTTACCGCCGCGGTTCGGACCGGTGAGAACGTAGATCATGCCGTCCTTGTCAAATGCAAAGTCGTTGGGAACCACGGGTGCGTCGAGCTTGACGGCAACGATGGGATTGCACAGACCCTTCGACTCAAACGCCTTCTCGGACATCGGTCGGATTTCCGGGTGACAGAGCGGACATCCCTTGTCGCGGAGCTTGAGCAGAAGCTCGGTAGCCTTGGTGACGAATTCAATCTCCGGCATGATGCGGATGAGGAAGTCGGTGTTTTCCAGAACGTAATGCTGGATGACCTTCTTCCACGACCGGATGGAGGAGCGGAATACGTCGTTGATGGCACCGTTGAAGGCGTTTGCGAGAGCCATCTGCTGGTTGTCGGACTGCCCCTTTCTGAACGCCACCAGAGGCGCGATGCAGGTCATTTCGTCATTCTTGAAGTCCAGACGGAGCATCTTGTCCAGAAGCTCGCCGGATTTGAAGTGTTCGTTGTTGATGGAAAGAACGCCGGCACGGTCAGCACGGAGCTGTGCATCGAAGTTGACGCCGATGGTCACACTCTTGATTTCGCGCACACGTGAGGTCAGTTCCTTGAGCTGGTTGTTCAGGTTTTTGTAGTATTCACTGCCGGTGAGGGTGTTGATCCGCTCTGCAAAACGGCGGAACGCGGTGCTCTTGAACTTCGGCGCCATGGGAAGAAGCTGATCCCGGAGAAGATCGAGCAGGGAGGTGTAAAGCTCGACTTCGGTGATGCTGTACAGATAGGATTCCGTGGACGCGGCGGAGTCACTGCCCATGCGGCGAAGCTCGGTGATGTCGTTGAGGAACGGGATCATCTTGAGAAGCACCGCCGAGAGCTCGGGATTTTCCATCATGTCCGCGAAGGTGTCCTGACGGTACAGGATGACTTCCGGGTCGCAGGTGTAGAAGGAACCGAAATCACAGCTCTTGAGATCCATCATGAAATAGAGCTCCAGCTGTTCCGCAGTGGACGGAGAGAGACGCGCGTTTTCTTCCCCCAGCATGTGACGGCGAAGGGTATCCGCATCGGGATAGAGCAGGCTGATATCGGAGGTATCAACGGTCATGTTGTTGTCTGCCATATTTATTATCCTTTTATAGAATTCACGTAAAATATAATCCTATTTATTATACAACAGATACGCCGTACAAACAAGGGGTAAATTATGAATTTCACACACTTTCTTCGCAAAAAACAAAAGCGGCGGAAAAAACGCTTATTTATAATATGAAGATTTCATGCGAACCTTGACAAAACCGGACGGATCTAGTATCATGGAAACTGAGAAAATATCAGTGAAAGCAAGGCATATACATGAGAGACTTGTACACATCCACCGGAACACTGGTGGGACATTCGAACGGATTCAACTACCGCCGGGCACTGTGCGAAATCGCGGGACTCGTCGATCGCGGCTTCACGGACGGGCTTGAGCTGATGATGCTGAAATTCTATTACGATAAAATCGACGATGTTGCGGAGGCTGTGCGGCAGTCCGGAGTGAAGCCCGCCGTGATCCACTGCGAAAAGGACGTCGGCACGATGATCTCCGATGCGGGCATTCTTGCGCACGACGGGAAGACCGATGAAGCGGAAGCTCTGTACCGCGATGCCGAGGAGCTGTTCCGGCTCAACTGCGTGATGGCTGAGAAGCTCGCAATCCCGCGGATGGTACTGCATCTCTGGGGCGGCATCAGCTCGGACGCGCACATTGAATACAATATTTCCAAAATGGCACGCCTGAACGAAATCGCGGCGTCATACGGCACGCGGATTCTCTGCGAAAACATTCCGTCCAACCATGCCGATCCGCACACAAACTGGAAAAAGCTCCTGCCGCATCTTGGGAACGCCGGGCTGATTTTCGACACCCGGTTCGGCAAGCTCCACGAGCAGACGCGGGAAATTCTCACGGATTCTGCCGTCACGGAAAAGCTCGAGCACGTTCACATCAGCGATTTCGGCGGAACCTACCGGGATTTCCGTGCACTGCGGCCGATTCTGCATCCGGGAGAGGGAACAATCGACTTCTCCGAAGCGGCAGAACTGCTGAACGGCATCGGCTACACGGGAACCATCACGCTTGAATCCCCGGTCATGGAAGGGGAAGACGTGAACATTCCGAAGATTGAGAAAACGCTCGCGTATCTGCGAAAAACGTTCTGTTAATCTGAAAATTAATAATACCATACAATCAAAGGAGAACCGAAATGAAAACATTCATGGGACAGAATTTCCTTCTGAACAACGACACCGCAAAGGCACTGTATCATCAGATTGCCGCGGATCTGCCGATCATTGACTACCACTGCCACGTATCCCCGAAGGATATCGCGGAGGACAAGCAGTATTCCAACATCACCGAGCTGTGGCTTGGCGGAGACCATTACAAATGGCGTGCCATGAGAAGCTGCGGTGTTGAGGAAAAATACATCACCGGCGACGCATCCGATTACGAAAAGTTCAAGGCATACGCGAAAATCATGCCCTCCCTCATCGGCAATCCGCTGTATCACTGGACACACCTCGAGCTTCAGCGGTATTTTGACTGCGAGCTGATTCTCTCCGAAGCGACCGCGGACGAAATCTGGGAGCTCACCTCCGAAAAGCTGGCGGATCCTTCGATGAGTGTACGAAATCTCATCCGCCGCTCCAATGTCGAAATCCTCTGCACCACGGACGATCCCGCGGATTCTCTGGAATACCACAAGGCTCTCAGCGAAGACGACAGCTTTGCGACACAGGTTCTGCCCGCATTCCGTCCGGACAAATGCTTCAATATTAACAAGCCCGGTCTTGCGGAATACTACAAGAAGCTCGGTGACGCCGCAGGAGTGGAAATCACCGACGTTGCAAGCCTCAAGGAAGCTCTGCGCCGCAGAATCGACTTCTTTGATTCCATGGGATGCCGCACCGCCGATCACGGTCTGGACGAATTCCCGAATTTCGTGAAGCCCAACGAATACGCCGCAAATCAGGCAATGGCATGTGCGCTCGCATCCGACGGTAAGGACGTCACCTCCGAGATGCTGTGCGTGCTCAAGTGCGAAATGCTCGACTTCCTTGCCGCAGAATACGCGAAGCGCGGCTGGGTTATGCAGCTTCACATGGGCGTCTACCGCAATGCCAACGCGAATATGATGAAGAAGCTCGGTTCCGACACCGGCTTTGACGTCATCGGTCTGACCGACATCACCGCCATCATCGAGCTGCTCGACTCCATGGAATCCGGCCGCGGTCTGCCGAGAACCATTCTCTACTCCATCGATCCCACCTGCGACGGGGCAATCGGCTCCATGCTCGGTGCGTACCAGACCTCCGGCGACGGCTGTCCCAAGGTGATGCAGGGCTCCGCGTGGTGGTTCAACGACACCCTGCTCGGCATGAGAAAGCAGATGGAAACCCTCGCAAGCCTGAGCGCATTCGGCAAATTCAACGGCATGCTCACCGACTCCCGCAGCTTCACGTCCTATCCCCGTCACGAATACTTCCGCCGGATTCTGTGCGGCATGATCGGCGACTGGGTTGAGGACGGTCTGTATCCCTGCGACACCGAGGCTCTTGCCACCATCGTCGCGGATATCTGCTACAACAACACGAAGAACTTCTTCCGCTTCAACACTGCCAAGTAAATCCGGAGAATCATGACTTTCAGACAGAAATACATCGGGGACAGAACCTTCTACCGCGTTCTTCTGGTGCTTGTGCTTCCCATTATCATCCAGCAGGGCATCACCAATTTCGTCAGTCTTCTTGACAATCTCATGGTCGGACGGCTGGGCACGCTTCACATGAGTGCGGTGTCCATCGTCAACCAGCTCATTTTCGTATTCAACCTTGCCATTTTCGGCGGTCTGTCCGGGGCATCCATCTTCGGCACCCAGTTCTTCGGCGTCGGTGACTGGAAGGGCATGCGCGACACATTCCGCTTCAAGATGCTCTTTTCCGTCATCACCTCCGTGATTGCGATTGCGGTTTTCCTCCTGTACGGCGACGATCTGGTTCTGCTGTTCCTCAAAAGTGAGACCAACTCGACCGAGGATATCGCACGTACCGTGGAGCTGGCGATGGATTACTTCAATATCGCGCTGATCGGTCTGGTGCCGTTCGCCATTGTGCAGGTCTACGCCGGAACGCTCCGCGAAACCGGGGAAACCATGACGCCCATGATCGCCGGATGCGCGGCAATTGCGGTCAACTTCACATTCAATCTGCTCCTCATCTACGGCTATCTCGGATTTCCGAAGATGGGTGTTGCGGGTGCGGCTCTGGCGACGGTCATGTCCCGCTTTGTCGAGCTTGCAATCGTGGTATTCTTCACCCACCGCGCAAAGGACGGGGAAGGACAGTGCAGGTTCAGATTCATCGAAGGCGCGTACAGAAGTCCCCGGGTTCCCATGCTGCTGGTGAAGAAGATTGCAGTTACGGGAACGCCGCTTCTGCTCAACGAAATCCTCTGGTCGCTCGGAACCACGTTCATCAACCAGAATTATTCCACCCGCGGCATCACTGTCATCGCGGCAACCAACATCACCACAACGGCGTGGAACCTCTTCTGCGTCATTATGTTCGCGATGGGTACTGCCGTGTCCATCCTCGTCGGTCAGAAGCTCGGCGCGGGTGACAGGGATGGGGCAATCGACGTGGACAGAAAGCTCCTCTTCTTCACGTTCGTGTCCCACTGCGTCATTGCACTGCTGGTCATCGCATCCGCTCCGTTCATTCCGCTTCTGTACAACGTGGAGCCGGAGGTCAAGGCGCTGGCGACGAAATGCCTCATGGTAGCCGGTGCGTCCCTGCCCGTGCATGCGCTGATCCACGTCATTTATTTCACCGTACGCTCCGGCGGCAAAACGGGCATCACCTTCCTGTTCGACTCGGTTTACACCTGGGCTGTTCCGGCGATGCTGTCCCTCTTCCTCTGCCGCTTCACGAGCCTTCCCATCATCTGGGTCTACTTCATCATCCAGTTCTCCGACATCATCAAGCTGGCAATCGGCATTCCGATGATAAAATCCGGCTTCTGGGCGAACTGCGTCATCAACGACGTGAAGGAGACCGATTAACGAAAGGATACTCCCTTGAAACTTCTTTTCAAACAACGCTTTTTCTCGTGGTTCGATTCCTACGACATCTACGACGAGGCCGGAAACACCGTTTTCACCGTCGAGGGTCAGTTGTCGCTGTCCAAGTGCCTGAATGTCTACGATCCGCAGGGAAATCTCCTCGGGTACGCCGAAAGACAGATCCTCACCTTCCTGCCCAAGTTCGATATCCACATCGACGGCGAGTACAAGGGCACGGTGACGAAGGAATTCTCGTTCTTCAAGCCGTCCTTTGACATCGACTACCTCGGCTGGCACGTCGATGGCGACATTTTCGAGTGGGATTACGAAATTATCTCCTCGACCGGGGAAGTCATGGCGGTGGTATCGAAGGAACTCTTCAACTTCACCGACACCTACGTGCTCGACGTCAAGTATCCCCAGTCCGCTCTGCATGTTCTGATGCTGGTGCTGGCGATCGACGCGGAAAAGGAATCACGGAACTGAAACAGATTTTGATAAAGGACTTTGGAGTAAAACATATGAAACCGGAATACAATAAGGGAAAACACACATTTGCGAGGTTTGCTGTGGGGCTCTTTTCCCTGATTCTGACCGTACTGCCGCTTCTGGCATGCGATGCACCGGAGACACGCGAGGTTGCCGTCTTCATGTACCACGATTTCGTTCCCGACGGGGAATCCGGTGAATGGGCTGTGACCGAATCGACGTTTGAAGCCCACGTGAAAGCTCTTGCCGGCGCCGGATATACCGCAGTGGATTTTAACGATCTGAGGCAGTTCGTGCTCGGAGACGGGGATCTGCCGGAGAAATGCGTGGTGCTCTCCTGCGACGACGGGTACTGCGGCGTGATTGACATTGCACTGCCGATCTGCGAACAATACGGCATGAAGCTGACCTGTGCCGTCATCGGCGGAGCGGTGGAGCGGGACAACCACTTCATTCCCGATGCCGCACTTGCCGACCGTATCGAGCTGACATCGCATTCGTATCGGATCCACGATCTGCCCGGCGGGTACCTCATGTCCGATCTGGACGACGAAGCCTACTGCGCGGCAGTGACGGAGGACACCGCGGCCATGACCGGCGCGTTCGCGGAGCTCTTTCCGGAGACTGCACGGACGCTGGTGTATCCGTACGGCGCATGCGATGACCGCTCGGAAGCCGTTCTAACGGAGCTTGGCTACGACCTGACCGTCACTGTGACGCCGGGAACTGCCGTGCTTGTCAGAGGAGACGGAACCACACTGAGACGCCTGCCGCGGTACGGTGTGTACGAAACCACCACAGCCGAAGAAATTCTTGCGCTGGCGGGTGAATGAATTCTGAACTGGAGGAAACCGTATGATCCTGTTTTTCTACTTTCTCGCACTGGCGATTCAGCTTGTGATGTTCGTCGGATGCCTGAAAAAGCCCGTGCGGGTGCGCTGGTCCCTGCTGTTTCTCAGCGAGCTGTGCGCACTGACGGCGGCGGTGTACTTTTCGATTTACTACAATTCGCTGCCCGGAGTCGGCATGATGCCCGGTCTGACCTACTTCGCCGAAACCCTGTCCAGTATGGGGGCGGTTGTGGTGTATCTCTGCATGCTGCTCGTGTCCGTTCTGGCATGCGTGATTGTAAAACTGCGGAACCAGTCGGGACAACGTCCCGGGAACGTATGAATCTGCCGGCTCCCGCGGATTTTTCCGGAACGGCAGCGGAAGAAAACAAAAAACACAGCGGCTGTACCGGCGGAGCGGATATGCAAAAACGGACGGACACGGCGGAGATGAGCTGATCTTCGTGCTGTGAGAAAACGGAGGTAATACCATGGATTGGAAACAGCTGGAATCTGCCTGCGGGGAATGCAGGGGATGCGAATTGTATAAAACCCGGAAGAATCTCGTTTTCGGCACGGGAAACCGCTCGGCGGAGCTGATGTTTGTCGGAGAAGCACCCGGGGAGCGGGAGGATGAAACCGGAATCCCCTTTGTCGGCGCGGCGGGACAATTGCTGGACAAGTACCTCGTCGCCGTCGGACTGGAGCGGGAGGATGTTTACATTGCGAATATCCTCAAATGCCGTCCTCCGCGGAATCGCGATCCTCTGCCGGAGGAAGGCGACGCATGCATCGGATTTCTCAGAGAGCAGGTGAAGCTGATCCGACCGAAGATCATTGTGTGCCTCGGCAGAATTTCCGCCATGCGCCTGATTAAGCCGGACTTCAAAATCACCCGCGAGCACGGGATCATTGTGAAAAAAGGCGCGTTTGCCATGACTGCGGTGTACCATCCTGCCGCACTGCTACGTGACCCGGCGAAAAAGGAAGACATGTTCCGCGACATGAAGAAAATCAAGGCATACCTCGACGGTGCAGCTGAATAACACGAAAAATCCCCCGGATACCGAAAAAACGGTAAACGAGGGATTTGTTTATGCCGGAATCCGTACAGCGGAAGGCCGTGGGATACGTTTGTTTTTCACTGCAAATGCGCCGGTATGCCTGCGGAAGCTCTCTGAATCAGCGCTTTCTCAGCAGATACTTGTCGAGCTTGTCCTTCATGTTGTCGGGCATTTCACGCTTCACGGGGCAGCGGACTGCATTGACCATACGGTCGGTGAACGCGGTGATGAATTCGATGTCCTTTACCATGTGCTCGCCCTTCATGACAGCCACGGTGTCGTAGGAGTTGTGAATCGTCGCGGTGTTGCCGGGAGCGGAACGAGCGAAGGAGATGGCGGGAATGCCCTTGTCCGCAAACGGCGTGGAGTCGGAGGAGTAAACGTCCTGATATGCATGCACGCCGAAGCCCTTTTCCAGACCCATGTATGCAACGTAGTGAACCAGATCGATTTCAGAGGTGCAGCATGCGATGAACTTGCCCATGATGGAGCCGATCATGTCGATGTTGATGCAGAATACGATGGACTTGAGTGCTTCTTCATTTGCCGCGCAGTATGCCTTGGAGCCGAGCAGACCGCGTTCCTCGGAGCCGGTGAAGATGAATCTCAGACCGTAGCGGTGCGGATGATCCTTGAAGTATTCCGCGAGACCGAGCAGACCGATGGCACCGGACATGTTGTCATACGCGCCCTGGGAGAGGGAGGTGGAGTCGTAGTGTGCGGTGAATACCACGGTTTCGTCGATTTCACCGGGCATGTCGAGGATGACATTGCGGGATTCGCCGGTGTATTCTTCCTGTTCCAGCGTGATCTTCACGGTCTTCACATCGTTTTCGATGAGCTTGATTGCGTCCTTTGCGTTGATGTTCACGCCGGGGAGCTTGTCGCCCTTGGAAACAAAGGAGCGCAGTTCCTTCTGGTCGATGTCACGGTCAGCGTAGTTTGCGTTGCCGTCGAAGGTGATGAAGCCTGCCGCGCCGTTTTCGATCAGGTCACGGAAGGTCCAGTAGCCCAGCCCGGTTTCGAGCAGAACGATCTTGCCCTTCACGAGGGACTTGGAGTAGCTGTCGGTGTTGGTCAGGTAGTA
>JAFUQY010000361.1 GCA_017472105.1 Clostridia bacterium
ATTTCCACCGTAACCATGGTGGCACCCGCGTCGAGGGCATTTTCCAGAAGCTCCTTCACAGCAGAGGACGGACGGTCAACCACCTCACCCGCGGCGATGAGATTGGCGACCTCGAAACTTAATACATTGATTTTTGGCATGATAATTTATAATATTCCCATCAGAAATTCACAGCAGTTTCTTCCATTCATAAATCAGATTCAGCGCCTCGATCGGGGTGAGGGTGTTGATATCCGTCTTTTTCAGACGTTCGGTGATCTCGTCAGCAGCCGCGTCGAACATGCTCAGATTCATCAGCTCCGGCTCGGGTTCGGCGGCTTTCTTCTGCTTTTTCGGCGTGACGGCTGTTTTCTTGCCTTCCAGTTCGGCGAGAATTTCCTTCGCACGGCGGGTGATCTCACCGGGAACGCCTGCCAGCCGCGCGACTTCAATGCCGTAGCTGTCATCCGTCGGGCCGGGCACGATTTTGCGCAGGAATGTCACGTCATCGCCGCGCTTTTTCGCCGCAATGTTGTAGTTCACGACGCCGCGGATCTCGCCTTCGAGTGCGGTCAGCTCGTGATAGTGCGTTGCAAACATCGTTTTTGCGCCGATTTTTCTGCCGACGGTGTATTCCGCAACCGCGCGGGCAATGCTCATGCCGTCGTACGTGGACGTTCCGCGCCCGATTTCGTCGTAAACGATGAAGCTGCGCGAGGTGGCATTGTTGAGAATGTACGCGACCTCACGCATCTCGAGCATGAATGTCGACTGCCCGGACGCGAGGTCATCGGACGCACCCACACGGGTGAAGAGCTTGTCGACGATGCCGATCCGGGCTGACGTCGCCGGGACGAACGATCCGATCTGCGCCATGAGGATAATCAGCGCGGTCTGACGCATGTAGGTCGATTTACCCGCCATGTTCGGACCGGTGATGAGCATGAGGCAGTTATCACCTGTGTCGAGGGTGGTGTCGTTCGGGACGAAATACGAGTCCTCGACGAACTTTTCCACGACGGGATGGCGGCCGTTCTGGATATCAATCACATCCGATGCGTCCACGGTCGGGCAGACGTAGGAATTCTGCACCGCGCAGTCCGAGAGGGAGAGGAACACGTCGAGCTTGGCAAGTGCCTGAGCGGTACGGCGGATGCGCACGGATTCATGATCCACGGCATTGCGCACCTCGACGAAGAGGTCGTATTCCAGTGCCTTGAGCTTGTCGTCCGCACCGAGGATGGTCGCCTCCATGTCCTTGAGCTCGTCCGTGATGTAGCGTTCCTTGTCGGAGAGGGTCTGCTTGCGCACGTAGGTGTCCGGAACCAGATTTGCCGCCGAGCGCGGAGCTTCAATGTAGTACCCGAACACGCGGTTGTAGCCGATTTTCAGCCCCTTGATGCCGGTTTTCTCGCGTTCTGCGGCCTCGGCGGTCTTGATCCACTCCTTGCCGTTCTGCATGATGTACCGGAGATTGTCCACATCCTCGCAGTAGCCGGGACGGATGATACCGCCTTCGCGGACGACAAACGGCGGATTTTCCTCGATCGCGGAGTCAATCACGGCGCACACATCCGCAAGCTCGTCCAGCTCCTCGTACAGCTCCGCGAGCGCACCGGACTTCATGTCGGCGATGAGGGCGCGGATGGAGGGAATGACGGCTGCTGTCTGTCCGATGGCACGAAGATCCCTCGCACCGGCGGTCTGATAGGTGACTTTCGTGATGAGACGCTCGAGGTCAAGCACAGGGGACAGCATTTCCCGCAGCTCCTCGCGCAGCATGAAGTTGTCGGTAAGCTCCGTGACTGCCTGCTGACGGCTGAGGATGGCGGAAACATTGGTCAGGGGATGCTCGATCCACTGCCGGAGAAGACGGGCACCCATGGAGGTATTCGTTTTGTCGAGCACCCAGAGCAGGGAGCCGCGCTTGTCCTTGGTGAGCATCGTCTCGCACAGCTCCAGATTGCGGCGCGTGGAGAGATCCATTTCGAGGAACTGGGACGACTCGTAGAAGGAGAGCTCGCGGAGATAGGAGATGTCCTTCATCTGGGTGTCGCGTATGTATTTCAGTGCCGCACCGACCGCGATTACGGCAGCTCTCGGGTGACCGGCGGTGGTGTCGGTGCCGAACTGTTCTTCCGTGCGGGTGATGCAGTCGTCGATGTCGAAGAAATTGGTTGCGGATTCGGTGAAGATGGCTTCGAGCTTGTTTTTGACATGATCCGCGACCTTGGGCATGGCTTTTGCGGTGGTATTCGTGATGACTTCACGGGGGGCATAGGTGGAAAGCTCGTTCACGACGGAATCTTCCGAGGTACGGTCTCTGAACGATGTTGCGGTGATGAACGCGGTGGAGATATCCGCGAAGCAGATGCCGATGGTGTCGCCGTCGTGGTAGATCGTGGAGAGGTAGTTGTTGCTCTTGTCGCTGAGAAGTTCGGTTTCAATGAGCGTGCCGGGAGTGACGATGCGGATGACCTCGCGCTTTACGAGATTTTTCGCCGATTTCGGGTCCTCGACCTGTTCGCAGATGGCAACCTTGTAGCCTTTCTCGATCAGGCGTCCGATGTAGGTTTCCGAGGAGTGATACGGCACGCCGCACATCGGGGCACGTTCATCCTCGCCGCAGTCCCGTCCGGTGAGTGTCAGCTCCAGCTCCGCTGAGACCAGCTGGGCATCCTCAAAAAACATCTCGTAGAAGTCCCCGAGACGGTAGAACAGGATGAAATCCCGGTATTGATTCTTGATCTCAAAATACTGCTGCATCATGGGAGTCATGGGGCAAACCTCGCTTTGTGTGTGGAATGATTTCAGGAGAGGGAAGAGTGAAAGGTGAAGAGAGAAAAGAGAAGAGAAAAGGTAAATTTCCTTGCGGAAATTGATTGGAAATCTCTTCTCTTTGGTTATTCTCTGCTATATTTTTTTAAGCGTTAGTGATTTCCGCAATTCGAATGGCAGGTGGAGCAGTCGTGGGAGCAGGGGCGCTGACCGGTGATGACAAACTGAAGCTCGCCGTAGATTTCCGATGTCAGGGCGTCGAATGCCTGCTTTGCGGAGAGATACGAGGTGTAAACGGGATGATTCGTGATCTGCTCGTAGAGGGCGTCGATGCGGGTCTGGATGGCGTTCTTGAAGTCGTCGGTTGCTTCACCCTTCGCGTAGGTGTCAGCGAGGAGATCCTGCTGGGTGTTGTATTCCGCGATGAGGTTGTTCAGGTCTTCGCTGTGTTCGTATTCGTCGATGGCGTTCTGGATTGCGGTGTTTCTTGCGTCAGCCTTGACGAGTTCGCCGAGAGCGGCAACAGCGGCTTTCATTTCGGGAGTGAGGATTTCTTCCATGGTTGTAGTTCCTTTCGGGTGTATGGGTAAATTTAATTTTTGACTTGGTTATCGGACAATCTCGCCGTTGAGACAGAAGGTCTCGTTGCCGGTGATTTTCACATTCACAAACTTGCCGATGAGGGATTTCTCGCCCTTGAAATGCACGGGACGAACGGGAGAGCCGCGTCCGGTCAGCATATCGGCGTCGTATTTGCTCACGTCCTCAACGAGGATGCGCAGGGTACGTCCGACGAAGCGTTCGTTGCGCTCCTTCGAGATGCCGTCCCCGAGTGCGAGCAGGCGTTCCATCCGTGCGGCGGAAACTTCGCGGGGAATCTGATTTTCCATGACGGCGGCGGGTGTGCCGGTTCTGGGCGAGTAGATGAAGGAGAAGACCATATCGTACTGCACCGCGCGCATCATCTCAAGGGTCGCTTCAAAATCGTCCTCCGTCTCGCCGGGGAAGCCGACAATGATATCGGACGTGATCGAAACATCGGGTACAGCCGCCTTCAGCTTCGCGATTTTTTCGAGATAGGCTTCTGCTGTGTATTTGCGGTTCATTTCGTGAAGAATCCGGTCGGAGCCCGACTGCACGGGGAGATGGAAGTGCTTCACGATTTTTTCTTCCGACGCCATCGCTTCAATGAGCCGGTCGGAGGCGTCCTTCGGGTGGCTGGTCATGAACCGGAGCCGGAAATCGCCGTCGAGTGCGCAGATTTTGTGCATCAGCTCCGCGATATCACAGCCGTCTCCGCCCTTGTAGGAGTTGACGTTCTGCCCGAGGAGCGTGATGTCCTTCGCACCGCCTGCGATGAGCTGACGCGCTTCTTCGAGGATGTCCTCGGCTTTGCGGGAGCGTTCCCGTCCGCGTACGTAGGGCACAATGCAGTAGGAACAGAAATTGTTGCAGCCGTACATGATCGAGAGCCACGCCTGATGGCGGGAGGAGCGTGTGATCGGCAGACCTTCGTTGATCTTCCACGCATCGCTGAGCACGAACCGACGCTTTCCGCCCGTGAGCGCTTCGTAAACGAGGGACGGCACGGTATGGATTGCCCCGGTGTCAAACGTGAACGCGACGTAGGGATAGCTCATTTTCAGCTTGTCCGCGCGGGACTGCTGTGTGACCATGCATCCGCCGACGCCGATGATGACGGTGGGATCCGCGTCCTTGATGTGCTTGTACTGCCCGATGATGGACAGCGCTTTTTTCTCGGCGTGCTCCCGTACCGCGCAGGTGTTCACGAGAATGAGCTTTGCCTCAGCCGGGGAAGAGACGGGTTTGTAGCCCATCATGGTGCACAGTCCGGCAAGGCGTTCGCTGTCCGCTTCGTTCTGCTGGCATCCGAAGGTCTGCACGAAGTAGCCGGGGGTTTCGCCGTTTTTTGCATGAATGGACGCAACGGCAGTCGCTTTTGCCAGTTGAGCCGCGGTCGCGTCGTCGATGATTTTCGATTCGATATAGTTGTCAGTCATAGGTTGAAAGGATGGTTCCTTGTTTATTATAATTGCTTTCCGGAGATTTATTCCGCCGGATCAGGATTCCGCAGCAGGTACTTCTCGCCGTTCAGTTCAAACATATCGCGAAGGCCGTCCGTGATGACAACCTCGCCGGAGTCGGTCACAAATACCGCTTCAAACAGCACGGCGGGATCGGATTCGTACAGCGCAAGCGCGTCGTCGAGACCCATCGTGAACAGGGCATAGCTCAGAGCATTCGCGGCTGCTCCGTTTGCGGAGTAGACGGTGACGGAATCGAGCCCAGTGGATGCGGGATAGCCGGTTTTGGGATCGAGCACGCTGTGGAACTTCTGACCCTCCGCGGTGAAGACGTCCTGATAATCTCCGGCGGATGAAACGAAACCGGAGCTGATGCACAGGTACCCGAAGACGGAGTCGGTGTCACGCGGGTCGCGCAGTCCGATTTTGAAGGTTTCGCCGTCGGGCTTCTGACCGAATACGCCGCAGTTCTCGCCGATGGAGACGATGCCGTACGGGATGCCCGCTTCGTAAAGGGATTCGACCGCTTTCTGAGCCGCCATGCCGGGTGCGAGTCTGCTGAAATCGAGCTGAGCCGCGGTGTCGTTCTTGGTGATCGTCTTGCCGGAGACGGTGAACTTGTCGCGTCCGCTGTGGGAGAGTGCATCCGCAACCGCATCCGCGGAGGGAACTGTTCCGGAACCGAAATCCCAGAGGGAAGTCAGCGCGCCGTAGGTGCAGTCATACGCGCCGCCGGTGATCTCCGTGATCGACTCGGCAATGGTGAGCACCTGCATGAGGGTCTTGTCCTCGGTCATGAAGTGGTTGATCTCGCCGTTGATGGCGTAAACGTCACCCGCAGTGTAGTCAGCGGAGAGGGCATTTCCGTGAGCGGCGATTTCTCTCGCACATTCGCGGGCAGCCATGTCAGCGGAATCGGTATCGGCGAGGAGGATGGTGATTGTCTCGCCCATTCCGGTGTAGTGATATTCGGAAAACGCGGCAGAATTCCCGGCCGTACAGGCGGAACAGGACAGCACCGCGCCGGTCAACAACAAAGCAGTCAAAGCATCGCGCATAAACTTTCGCATAATACCCTCCGGCATAAGTGAACATAAATATACATATTAATTATACATCGAAAACGGGAAATAGTCAAGATAAAGAAGAAAGAATAGAGAAGAAAGAAAAAATAAGAAATGAAAAAGCACCGCTCATGCCGAACGATGCTTGGGTGGATTCGTGGAAATTCCGCAGGGCAAAACAAAAAGCACCGTTATTTCTAACGATGCTTGCTGAGTCTCGTTGAAAATTCCGCAGAGCAAAACAAAAAGCACCGTTATTTCTAACGATGCTTGCTGAGTCTCGTTGAAAATTCCGCAGAAGAAAACAAAAAGCACCGTTATTACTAACGATGCTTGCTGCGGAAAACGGGACTTGAACCCGTACGGTGTGAACCACACGCCCCTCAAACGTGCGCGTCTGCCAGTTCCGCCACTTCCGCGGGATGTTGTCGGCTTCCTGTCGACGAGAGATATTATACCACTTCGAGCTGGGTTTGTCAATAGATTTTTGAAAGTTTTTTGGAAAAAGTTTTAAGAAAAGCTTTTGGGAAAATTCCGCGGAGTAAAACAAAAAGTACCATCCGTTAAGATGATGCTTTGCTGAGTCTCGTTGAAAATTCCGCGGAGTAAAACAAAAAGCACCGTTATTGCTAACGATGCTTTGCTGAGTCTCATGAAAACTCCGCAGAAGAAAACAAAAAGCACCATCTTTTTAGATGATGCTTACTGCGGAAAACGGGACTTGAACCCGTACGGTGTGAACCACACGCCCCTCAAACGTGCGCGTCTGCCAGTTCCGCCACTTCCGCGAGGTGTTCACTTCGTGAAACCTACGAGAATTCTGACGAATTCTCTGCGAGATATTCGCTGACACGAAATCTACGAGGATTCTGACGAATTCTCTGTGAGATATTCGCTGACGAGGGTGTCGACATTTCCTGCCGACGGATGATATTATACCACCGCCGGCGGGATTTGTCAATAGCTTTTTTGCACTTTTTAAATTATTTTGCGGTCTGGAAGTGCCATACGTTGCCCTTGAGCAGGATCATGATGATGTCGAAGAGCCAGGTTACGGGTACGAAGAGCAGAACGATTGCTACGATCAGGCCGGCGGTGTCCTTTTCGTCCAGTGCGCAGCAGATACGGTAGATGCCCCAAACGATGTCCAGTGCGGGAATGGCGAGAATCACCTTGACCAGCAGGGGAAGAGCGTTGAGTGCATTGATGAGTTCCTTCATGACAGTTCTCCTTTGCAGAATTTGATGGTATCGGATCCATTATACAGCATTATCCGCCCGAAATCAATATCTTTCCGGATTTTTCAGCAAATTTAAGAATTCCTCTTGCATTTTTATTCTGCCTGCGGTATCATGATGCTGTAAATTCTATGTCACCGGAGGGATGATTATGACAAAAGAAGAAAAACTGTACGCAACAGCACCGTGCGGGCTCATGTGCTACGGCTGCTTCGGCTACAAAAAAGGCGGAATCCCCTATCACGCATCGAAGCTGCACAATCTCTACCGCGGCTGGTATTCCGGTCACGTGTACGGCTACGGCGAAAATCCGACGCCGGAACAGCGTGAAAAGCTGAAAAAGATCGAGATTCTCAACGAAATGCTCATCCAGCTCAAAACACAGCCGAACTGCGACGGATGCAGGATCAACGGCGGCGTAGGAGGCGGCTGCATTCCGGGATGCATCGTCCCGAAGTGCGTGAAGGAGCACGGCGTCGATTTCTGCGGCGAATGTCCCGAGTTCCCGTGCAGCCGCGAGATTCCCGAAAACATCCGCGGACAGTGGTTCCGTGCCGGCGAATTCATCCGTGAAAACGGCTTTGAAGCGTGGTTTGAGAAGAATAAGGACGTCGCGCACTACGAGCACATCGTGGATCCGGCGCTGGAATAACAAAAACAACTCCGTCCCATGTATCCAATGCGGTACACGGAAACGGAGTTTTCTTTTGCTTATTTCAGGGTAAGCTCGGGTTCGCCCTTCTGCTCGATGCATTCGCGGGTGATGGTCACCTTTGCCACATCCTTGCGGGAGGGCAGCTCGAACATGAGGGAGGTCATGGTTTCCTCGAGGATGGAGCGCAGGCCGCGTGCACCGGTGTTCCGCTCGATTGCCTTTTCCGCAACTGCGGTCAGGGCGTCGGAGGTGAATTCCAGCTGTACGCCGTCCATTTCGAAGAGCTTGCCGTACTGCTTCACGAGGCAGTTCTTCGGCTCGGAGAGAATCCGTACAAGAGCGCCGCAGTCGAGGTTTTCCAGTCCGACGATGACGGGAAGACGGCCGACGAGCTCGGGAATGATGCCGTACTTGACGATATCATGCGCGGAAACGTCCTTGAATACGCCGTCGCGGAGCTTTTCTTCCTTCTTCTTGATGTCTCCGCCGAAGCCGATGGAGGACTGACCCTTCCGCTGTTCGATGAGCTGATCGAGATTGTCAAACGCACCGCCGCATATGAAGAGGATGTTGGAGGTGTCGACCTGTAAAAATTCCTGATTCGGATGCTTTCTGCCGCCCTGCGGAGGAACGTTCGCGGTCGTGCCTTCGAGAATCTTCAGTAGAGCCTGCTGAACGCCTTCACCGGAAACGTCGCGGGTGATGGAGCGGTTTTCGCTGCGCCGGGAGATCTTGTCGATTTCGTCGATGTAGATGATGCCCCGCTGTGCACGTTCGATGTCGTAGTCGGCTGCCTGAACGAGACGGAGCAGGATGTTTTCCACGTCCTCGCCCACGTAGCCCGCTTCGGTGAGAGTCGTTGCGTCCGCGATGGCAAAGGGAACCTTGAGGGTTTTCGCCAGCGTCTGCGCAAGGAAGGTTTTGCCGACACCGGTGGGACCGATGAGGAGCACGTTGCTCTTCTGGATATCCACGTCGTCTGCGGGAGCTTCGGTGCCGTCGGATTTCTTGAGATTCTTCAGCTTGAGCTGCTTGTCGTGATGGATCAGACGCTTGTAGTGGTTGTAAACCGCCACGGAGAGCGCGATTTTTGCCTTGTCCTGACCGATGATGTATTCGTCAAGGGACGCTTTGATCTCGGCGGGAGTGGGCAGTTCGGTATCGGAGAAATCGCTGACGGATTCGGGTTCTTCCTCAGCGAAGTGATCGAAAATGATGTCATTGCAGGCTTCGACGCATTTGTCGCAGATGTAAAGTCCGGTGGGAGAGGGAATCAGGAATTCAACCTGACCTTCGCCCCTGCCGCAGAAGGAACAGGAACGCTCCACGCGGATTCTGCCGCCGCCGCCATTGCGGGAATTAGCCATGGTGATGGATAGCCTTTCGTGATTTCGTTGTGTTGTGGTTGTTCGTGAGCTTCGGGGAAAAGATAACAGATAATATGGAATAGATAATAAGGCTGTCAGCGTACGCTGGGTCTGCACCAATATCTATTCTTTTTTCTTTATTCACTATTCTTTATTCTTTTAGGCGAAGCCGCTTTCTGCCGCTTACGGACGGTGTGCGATGACCTTGTCGATCAGACCGTACTGCATTGCGGCGTCAGCGGTCATCCAGTTGTCGCGGTCGGTGTCGCGTGCGATTTCCTCGATGGGACGTCCGGTGTTTTCCGCGAGGATGGAATTGAGCTTGTCGCGGGTACGGAGGATGTGTTCCGCCTGAATCTTGATGTCGGATGCCTGACCCTGCGCGCCGCCGAGGGGCTGATGGATCATGATTTCGCTGTTGGGAAGTGCGAGACGCTTGCCCTTTGCACCTGCGGAGAGAAGGAACGCGCCCATGGAGGCAGCCATACCCACGCAGATGGTGGAAACGTCGCACTTGATGAAGTTCATGGTGTCATAGATTGCCATGCCAGCGGTTACGGAGCCGCCGGGGCTGTTGATGTAGAGAGAGATGTCCTTGTCGGGATCTTCTGCTTCGAGGAAGAGAAGCTGAGCGACAACGAGGGACGCGGTTACGTCATTGACTTCGTCCGCGAGGAACACGATTCTGTCATTGAGAAGGCGGGAATAGATGTCGTAGGATCTTTCGCCGCGGCTGGTCTGCTGTACGACCATGGGAACGAGTGCCATAATAGTACCTCCTTGAGGGTAGTTTTCTTGGGTTTATGTGTCTGTGTATATTGTATCCGTTTTGTATGGCGGATTTGCGGGGAATTGCAGGGCGGTGACGGAAATATGTGCGCTGAAATATGCGTCTGTTCCGGATTTTTCAGCGGTCGACCGCGAGGGATCGACCCTACGGAATCCTGGGGGTTTGTCGGCTGACGGACGGTTGACCTGTGTTTCCCGTATTCTTCACGGCGGTGCAGATGCGTTCAAATCCACGTAGGGTTGCCCCTTGCGGGTAACCGCCGGTAAATGACAACCGGACGATACGTCAGCATCTACTCCAGCGGCTCAAAGAACATCTCCATGGATTCGCAGTAGTAGAGGAGGAGTTCGGTGTCCCCGTCGTAGTCTTCCTGCGATACGCCCTGTGCGAGGTGGATTTCGTGCGCCAGCAAAAAGTGCGTGCATTCCGCGATTCCTGCGGAGCGTTCAAAGACGGCAAGGACCTCCGGTCCGGAAAGAAATCGCCGGCTGCGGTCAATCGATGCGTTCTTCGGCGTATCGGGGAAGCGGAAGGCGAGAAATTCATGCGGTTCATCCGCGAGCCGGGCTTCGATGATCTGCCTGTGAAACGACGTGAATGCGGTTTCGTATGGGATTTGTTCCATATCATACCGCGCGGAAAGATACGCGATCACCTCATCGGTGGTTTTTCTTCCGGGGATGACACGGGATTTCCATTTTTGGATGAGTTTTGGTGTTGGAGACATGGTTTGTCTGAAATTAAGAACCGCCACCCAAGGTGGAATCGTCTCAGGCAGCGGCAGTCATGTCTTATTGATTATTCAGCGTCAGCAGCCTTTTCGGTGATAACAGCCTTTTCGCGGACGAGTTCGATTGCCTTCTTGACCTTGAGGTCTTCAGCGATCGCGTCAGCTTCAACAGCTTCCTTCACCTTGTCAGCTTCCATGCCGTAAACTTCGGCAAGACGCTTGTATTCTTCTTCGATTTCTTCCTCGGAAACAGCGATGGATTCCTTCACTGCGATCTTTTCCAGAGCAAGGCGGGTCTTAACCTGCTTTTCAGCGTCGGGTCTCATCTGACCTCTGAGGGTGTCGAGATCCATGCCGGTGTACTTGAAGTAGGTAGCGAGATCAAGGCCGTTCATGCGGAGACGGTTGTCGTAGTCGCGAACGAAGTTTTCGGTTTCGTTTTCGAACATGCATTCCGGAATGTCAGCTTCGAGCTTTTCCATGAGAGCGGTCATGATCGCTTCATCTACACGGCCGTCAGCCTGCTTCTGGTGTTCTTCTTCCTTCTTGGTCTTGATGTCTGCCTTGTATTCGTCGAGGGTATCGAATTCGGAAACGTCCTTAGCGAAGTCATCGTCGAGAACGGGGAGTTCGTTGAACTTGATTGCGTGGAGCTTGCACTTGAAGGTAGCTTCCTTGCCTGCGAGGTTTTCTGCGTGGTAGTCAGCCGGGAAGGTTACAACAACGTCGAATTCGTCGCCGATGTTCTTGCCGACAACCTGTTCTTCGAAGCCGGGGATGAACTGACCGGAACCGAGCTTGAGCTGGTGACCTTCAGCCTTGCCGCCGTCGAAGGGAGTGCCGTCTACGAAGCCTTCGAAGTCGATGGTAACGAGGTCTTCCATCTGAGCCGCACGGTCGGTGATGTCGAGCATACGGGAGTTTCTGGTCTGAACTCTCTTGAGCTCTTCTTCAACTTCTTCGTCGGTTGCGTGGGTAACGGGACGTTCGATTTCGAGACCGAAATAGTCGTTGATTTCAACTTCGGGCTTGGTGAAGAAGGTAGCGGAGAGAACAACGCCGGTGTCGTCGATGGATTCGATGTCGAATTCGGGACGGCTTACGATGGTTTCTTCCACTTCCTTGATGACTTCGGGATATACGGTGGGAAGGATTTCGTTGATTGCATCTTCGTAGAATACGCCCTTGCCGTACATCTTTTCAACAAGAGCACGGGGAGCCTTGCCCTTACGGAAGCCGGGAACGGTGATGTTCTTTGCGGTCTTCTTGTAAACCTTGTTGATAGCGGCTTCAAAAGTGTCGTGATCTACGTCAAAGGTGATTTTCTGCTGATTTGCAGCGATGGTTTCCTTGGACTTGAGTGCCATGGTTCTGTATCTCCTTAGTTTCAATATCTTATATTATATACAATTCTTGCATAGCTTTTTATATTTTACAGTTTTTGCGCTGTAAAGTCAATGACATATCAGAAAAAGTATTTAAAAAATATGTGAACGGATTAGCGAATATGCCTAAAGCGCTGGGGGATATGGTAGAAAAGCTCCGCTTTTCAGATTTAATTGTACCCTCGCGGGGGCGCCTAAGAACCCTCCGCGTCCTGGGCTACCACTTTCATCTTTGATGAAAGTGCGGGATCTCGGCCGTTCAAGCGTTCCCCTTGAAAAT
>JAFUQY010000362.1 GCA_017472105.1 Clostridia bacterium
GCTCGGTCTGAAGCGGAATTTCATGTTCCTGCTCGGCACGGTCGCGGTAGTTCTGATCGAATACTTCCTCATGTACGCGTACTTCCCGCTTGCCGTCATCGTTCCGTTCGTGATTATGCCGTCCCTGCTCGTCACGATGGGCGTCTATGCGGCGTTCCCCGTCATCAAAAGGTACATGATCGACCCGTTCTACGAAGAAGTCGACGTGGAAGAGGACGAGGAAGAAGAATATTGAATAAAAGAAAGACTTGGAATCCCGAAAAGGAAACCAAGTCTTTTTTGCGTCAGATATTGCGGAATTCGCCCATCACGGACAGGACACCGTTCGTCATGGGTCTGTCGGGATCGGGCATTTCCAGCACACCGCGGCGGATCAGCTCTTCCGCGACGTATCCGATGACCTCCGTTGTCATGCAGGACACGTACTGGTTGATCTGACTGTCCAGTCTTGCGGGCACAAATCCCCGGAAGCTGTCGCGGATGGCGAGGAACAGACTGCGGATCGGCTCGCGGATTTCGTCCGTATCCCTCAGCAGGCACGCCGCGAAACGGTCAAACTCCTCTTCCGTGAAGTGCGGGAAGTTCAGCGCGATGCCGGCGTCGGTTTTCTTCACGAGATTTTTCTCCAGCAGATGCAGGGTGTCTTCCTCGGTGAGAATTCCGTCCGGGACGATGCCGTTTTCCGCAAGCGGAGCGATATCGTTTGCCACCATCCAGCGGGTTCCGCCGTTGTGGTAGATGCCGCCGTCGAAATATCTGCCGATGTGGTAGTAGTAGATGCAGTGCGGATTTTTCCCGGACGAGCCGCTGTCGTATCCCGCGATGTTGCATCCGGAGGAATCGTCGTCATTGACGCTCCGCTTTTCATCAGCGCACTCCTCGATGAGGAACCAGCCGTAGCCGCCGTCCTTCCGCGGAGGATAGGGTCCCGCGTCAAGCTCCGGTGCGGATTTCATTACATCGAACACCTCACTGCGCAGAATCAGGTGCATCGCGATCCATCCGAGCTTTTCCGATCCACGATCGCATCCGGTGAATCCCATTTCCGCAATATCGCCGGCCGTTTCCCGGATCCGGTGTTCAACGAAATCCGCGAGAACGCTGACGTGCGGTGCATATGCGGACCGGAGGACTTCCCTGTCGCACCGTCTGAGGATGATGAAATCCGTGCCGTATCTGCCGCCGTTTTCCGCAATCGCATCGCCGTAGGTCAGCCGCGGCAGTTCATCCTCGATATAGAGCGCGGGAATGCCGGTTTTCATGCTGATTTCGTCAACGGTCAGCGGCTTTTCGTATGCGGCTTCGCAGATTGCGCGGGAAATCTGGCTGTTCAGATACCGGTCGGGCTTGCAGCTCCCGTTGCAGGTTGTGGTAGTCCAGTTGATTTTTCTGTAAATTCGTTCCATGTTGGTCTCCATTCTCTGTCTGATCCGTTCCCGTCCCGCGTTCAGCCGCCATTTTACAGTGGTCTGCGGCAGTCCGTACTTCTCTCCGATCGCTTTCACGGGCATGCCTCCGATGTAGTGATCGACGAGGATGTCCCGGTACTGCCGGCTGAGCGTATGCAGACTGCGGAAAACCGCGGCGTATTCCCTCTCACGGGCGTCCGCATTGCACATCTCCTGCACAAAATCGCGCTCGTCCGGTACGTCGTAGTCCTCAGGCAGGCTTTCCTCCATCCGCTTGTGCCGCCTGATGAAATTCGCATAGCGGTTGTGCGCGATCCGCCAGACCCACGCGTCAAGGGAGTCGATTTTGTAGGTTTTCATCCCTTCCAGCGCACAGAGGATAATTTCACCTGCAAGATCTTCCGCATCCGCACGGTTGTCCAGCCGTCTGAGACAGAAGCCGAGCACAGGCTCGAGAAACCGGATCATTTCTTCATTGCTGTATTTTCTGTCGTTCATGTGTGTCACCTTGTAAAGAGCTCTTACACCCATATAGTGTCGTTTTCATGCCGCGGGATAGGTCATTTCCGGAAATTTCCCGAATTTTTTCACAGATTTTTCCGGATCCGCTCGACGGCGCTTTTTTCCAGCCGGGAGACCTGTGCCTGCGAGATGCCGATTTCCGCGGCGATTTCCATCTGTGTCTTGCCGGCGTAGTAGCGTTTGGAGATGATGGTGCGCTCCTTTTCCGTCAGATGCGCGATGGCTTCTCTGAGTGCGATGTCCTCCAGCCACAGCTCGTCACTGCTGTTCTCGTCGCAGAGCTGATCCATGACGCAGATGGAGTCCCCGCCGTCGCTGTACACCGTTTCGTAGAGGGAAACCGGCTCCGTGATGGCTTCGAGCGCGTAGCTCACATCCGACGGCTTCTCTCCCAGCTCTTTCGCGATGGCTTCAACGGTCGGTTCCCCGTCAAACTGTGCCGCCAGCTTTTCCCTCGCACCGAGCGCACGGTATGCCAGATCCCGCACGGAACGGCTGACACGGATTGTCTGATTGTCACGGAGAAAACGCCGGCATTCGCCGAGTATCATCGGAACGGTTATGGAATGGCGAAAATATTTCATTCCTCCGGATTCTGCCGGGTCAGATAGTCTTTCAGCTTCAGAAACACCTCAACCTCGCCGGTTTTGTATATCACGACGCGCTCGATCAGCTCACGGCAGACCGACTGGCGCTCCTTCGGCGTCATGTATTCCCACGTGTCGCCCAGTCCGGTGAGAATCCGCTTCGCTTTTTCGACCTTCCGTGCGATGTTCTTCTGCTCGCTTTCGCTTCGGAGCTGGGCTTCGAGATCGCGGATTTTCTTCCGGCAGGTCTGGATTTTTTCCGTCAGCACGTCGTCCTCGAGATCATCCTCGAAATCAAGAAGCCGCGACAGCTTGCGCTTGAGCGTGAGAATCTGCTGGGTAATCACCTCCGACGGATCGATCCGCCCGGGGCTTTTTTCGTTGTTCCCGTCTGGGATGTAGGAGAGCGAGAAAATCTCGTGCATCACCGCGTTCTCGATCTCACTCTGCCAGTACAGCGGATTCGGGCAGTTTTCGTCCTTCACGAGGTACGGCTTCGACTTCTGCCGCGAGTAGCAGACCAGTTTGCATTCGTCACTCCCCGTCCACTTCTGATACCGCATTTTCGCACCACATTCGCCGCAGTACAAAAGTCCCGTGAGAAGGTACTCCGACTCTCCGCGGACGACGGTGCGTCTGGCGATTTCATCCTGTGCCTCCTGCCAGACTTCCAGCGGAATGATCGCCTCGTGCAGTCCGTCGTATTCCTCACCCTTGTAGACGATGCATCCGGTGAGGGATTTCCGTCTGAGAATCTGCGCAACAATGCGTTCGCCCTTGAAGCCGAGCCTGTCCGCGATCTTCGCCGGGGGCATTTTTTCTTCGATGTACAGCCGGAAGATTTCACGCACCTTTTCCGCTTCCTCCGGGACGATTTTCAGAATGCCGTCCTCCCTGTCGTAGCGGTAGCCGTACGGGATATTGCCGCCGCCCATCCATCTGCCGGATGCGACACGCGCAGTTTTGCCCGCCTGCAATTTTTCAACAATGAGATCGCGGTCAAATTCCGCAAGACCTGCGAAGAACATCAGCATGAACTTGCCCTGCGGGTTGTTCCGCTCGATGCGGCAGTAGTTTTCGGCGACGGAGATGAACTCGATGTCCTCCCGGTTGCGGTTGACCGCGCTGTTTTTGCTGTCGAAGCTTGCAACCATGTAGTCCTGAATGAACTGGAGCGTGCCGAGCAGGGTTCTGCTGAGACGGTCGATCCGCGGGACAATGAAGGCGTTTACACGGATGCGGGATTCCCCGTCGTTGTATGCGCGGATGCGTGCGATGACTGCCTGCAATGCGGGTCGGTCCATGTTCGTGCCGGTGTAGCCGTCGTCGATGCACAGGAGCAGATTCGGGATCCCGTTGCGTTCGCAGTAGGTGCGGATCGTGTTCTCCTGCACGTTCAGTCCGAAGCCTTCCTCCGCCTGCTTGTCCGTCGAAACGCGGATGTAGCCGATGTTCACAAGGTAGTTTCCGTTCCCGTCGGTCTGTACAGCGTCGTCAATCAGGATTTTTTCGTTGTATGCCGGTTCTATCAGCCGGGACAATCGGTATTCTCTGTTCATGTTTATGCCTTCCGTGGGGTTTCATGAGGATATGATACCATGATTCGGGTCATGTGTCAAACGGAAAAATCAGGAAGAATCCGACAACAGCAGAAAACAGACGGTACCATGAAGCCGGTATCGCCTGTTTTTCGGAATATGCGGCGTCACTGCCCCGATGCATCCGGAATTACGGGTTCACGGACGGCTCCGGTGCTGTGACGTCTGACAATGTCGTTTACGATGCGGTCGATGGATGCACTGCGGATCCGGTATTTCGGCAGATCCTTCGATGCAACCGGGACGCTGTTGATATACACCCTGACTTTGATTTCCATATCGTTACCTCTCGGGTGTATGTTTCACGTTTTTTCCGCGCGGTATGCACCGGATGCGGGAATTTTATCCGATCAGCTCCGTTTCACACAGCACGAGAGCAAGACAGCCTTCCAGTCCGCCGATGAGACAGATGCCGGGGATCCGGAAATCCCGCTCGTATGCGTCGTCTCCTGTGAGCAGAAGTGCCGCCCGCTCTAGCTTCGCGGATTTCACGTTTCCGCATAACGCCAGCGCACAAACCGCCGCTCTTGCCGCACATCCGTCCGCGTACAGAGTCACATCACACCCGGATTCCGCCGCCGCCTGGATGAGAAGTGCAGCGTCCTGTACGCGGAGTGCGTCCGTGGTGCAGTTGAACGTCGTATAGTATCTGTTGTCCGCGGCAGTTCCGGCAACGTCAATCACGCATGCCGCCGTCTCACCGGTCAGAAGCAGATCCCCGGACACGACCCGGACGCCATCCTCCAGCATCCCGCGGACTTCATCCCTCCCGAGACAGCACTTGCCGTCACCGCTGAGCATGAGGCAGACGCGTTTCCCATCCCATCCGGCGGGAGTCAGCTTCACATACGGGAGCTTTTCGCCGTATTCGCCGCAGATCACACTCCGCTCAACGGTGACGCCGTCCCACTCCTCAGTTGAAATTCCGATCTCGCGCACCGTGTTTTCCCGCACACCGGTGATCCACGCGAGCATTTTCCGCTTTTCGCCGTCGTCCAGAGCCGAAATTTTTGCCGTGCGCTCCGCTTTGTATGCGCGGAAAAATGCTTCGTCATCCGCAATGCCCGGGGCGCGTCCGTTTCCGCGGAACCACGTGAGATCCCACACATCCGCGACCTCGATGGGCTGTTCGTTCCAGACGATATTCTTGCCCATCAGATGCCGCGCGAAGAAGCTGTACACGCGATGCCGGGTCTTGGCGTTGTACTGATGCGTCGCAATCTGATAGAAATGCTCAACCATGTCCTCAGCACCGTACTGCCGGTAGGCTTCAAGCACCGCAGGCAGTTCCGCCGTTTCGAGATTTTTCGTCCAGTCACCGTCGGATCCAGCCAGAAACAGCGCACGCGGAGCAAGCATGGCGCACATTTCGGTGTTGTCGGTGAACCGTCTCAGTCCCGGGGCATTTTCGCACTGGCATCCGCCCTGCATGTGGAGCGAAATCATGTTGATCGGTGCGGCAGCCTTGATTCTCTCGTCGACGAGGCTGAGGAACAGGGTCTGCGAGCCGCCGCCGGATGCCCCGGTCACGCCGATGTTGTCCGCATCCACGAAAGGCATGGAGCAGAGCAGATCGAGCGCGCGGATGTTGTTCCACAGCTGAACGCCGAGTCCGTTCGAGAGCCACAGCTCCTTCGTTCCCCTGCCGTAGTCGTGGGAAATCTGCCGGCTGTCGACCTTGCCGATCATGTCGGTGACAAGGCAGACGAATCCCATCCGCGCGAAGTTCGCAAGCTGTGCGGGATAATCCGCTTCGTCGAGCCGGGTCAGCCGCTGATTCTCCCAGTGTCCGATGACATTCAGAATCGCAGGTGCTTTTTCGGGCATCGGCTCGGGCAGGTAGAGATTGCCGGTTGACCAGAATCCCGGGCGGCTCTCGAACATGATTTTCTTCACGGAGTAGCCGTCGTATGTACCGACATTCTCGGTTTTCGTGTTCAGCGGCATCTTTTCCGGCCATGGATACAGTCCCGCCGCCATCCGGAGATTGAACCGCAGCTCTTCCCGGCGTCTGTCTACCTCCTCGGCGGAGTGAAACCGCGTGATCGGGAAGACCGTGTTCGTGTGCCGGCTGACATGGAGGCGTTCGTCGTCCGGCAGATAGGTGAGTACTTTGTACATCTCGTTCATTCTGCAATGCCCATCCTTTCCGGGTGTTTTTCTTTATTCTACCATGCATTTTCGGGTGTGTCAATCAATCCGGCGCGTTTTTATCAAGAAAAGCCCCGGACACTGTTCGGCATCCGGAGCTTTGTTGGATTCTGTTTTCTTTTTGACGCGATTATTCGCAGAGAATCTTGCAGACCTTTTCGAGGTTTTCGCGGATTGCGAGGTGCTGGGGACATTTCTGTTCGCAGATGCCGCACTTCTTGCAGTCAGCGAAGGTCTTGCCGCCGTGGTGGAGGTAATCCTTCATCATGTTCTTCGCGTGATCCTTGAGACCGTAGACGTTGTAGTAGGTCCAGATTTCGAAGATGCGCGGGATGTTGATTTCAACCGGGCAGGGCTGGCAGTATTTGCATCCGGTGCAGTAGAGCTCGGAGAACTTCTTGATTTCTTCCATAGCCGCGCCGAGCTGTTCCCACTCTTCCGCAGAAAATGCGGTGTCGTCGGAGGAAACCTTGACGTTCTTCTGTACCATGTCGAGGTTCTGCATGCCGGAAAGTGCGCAGTTGAGGCTGGGATTGCCGAGGCAGAACTTGAACGCGAGCTCGTAGGTGGAGATGGACGGCTTGCCGGTGAGTTTTGCGTACAGATCCGTGGGAGCCGCGAGACGTCCGCCGCCGACAGGACCCATGGCAACGGTGCCGAGACCCTTTTCGTTCACGTACTTGATCATTTCTTCGTTGGAACGGTCGAGGAGGTTGTACTGGCACAGCATGGATTCCATCTTCACGCCGCGTTCCTCGGAGGTGTCAACGATGTACCGGATTGCGGAGGGATGGTCGTGGAAGGAGAAGGAAATGTGGCGGATGAGTCCCTCTTCCTTTGCCTTCCGTGCGGCTTCGAGGAGGTTTTCGGCGAGAATCAGATTGTCATAGGTGCCGCGGTTGATGCCCCAGAAGTGGTAGAAATCGATGTGATCGGTTCCGAGACGGGTAAGGCTGCGTTCAAGATGCCTGCGGTAGCCGTCCTGACCCATCCCCTTGTCCATGGGACATTTGGTGGAGATGAGAATCTTGGCGCGGAAGTTCTTTACAGCGTGACCGAGAGCGGCTTCGCTGTTGGAGTTGCAGTAGTGAGGTGCGGTATCGAAGTAGTTCACGCCGTTTTCGTAGGCGTATGCGATCATTTCGTCAACCTTGTCCTGATCGACGAAGTTCTTTTCGTCCTGCTTGTATTCGGGGAAACGCATGCAGCCGAAGCCGAGTGCGGAGATTTTCTCTCCGGTTTTGCCGAATTCGCGGTAATTCATGGGATGGATTCCTTTCGGGATATGTATTTTTAAATATTATAGCACATAATTTTAATAATAGCAACCCCTGTATGCCGGATTTATACAATTTCTGTGATTTTCCGGAAAAACTGTGTCGTTTTGGCATACTCCCACGTCAGCCGGCTCACCGCACGATATAGTCAAACCGCTCGATGCGCGTGATTCCGATCTCCCGCAGAACGGCTTCGCTCCGGTTCCGGTGTTCGTCCGTGTTGTAGTCCGGAATCAGGGGCAGGCGTACGCGGATGTTCGCGGGATCGGTCAGCGTGACGAGAAGACGGAGGTTGTCCAGTGCCGTCGTGACTTCCCTGCCCGTGTACGCGCGGTAGACGGCGGGATCGGTGTCCTTGATATCGACAATGAAGCCGTCCATGACCTCTGCGGCAACCCGGACATTCTTCTCCGGCACGCTCAGGCTGGTTTCGGCGTACAGCTTCCATTTCGTGCCGCAGAGAGCGCGGAATCCGGGAAAAAAGTCCGCGTACAGGAGCGGTTCACCGCCGCCGAAGGTCACGCCGCCGCCGGTTGCCTCAAAATACAGGGAGTCCAGTTTCACCCTGTCGTACAGCTCCTGCGGCGTGAGGCGTTCGGATTTGGTGTTCTCATCCCATGTGAACCGGTTGATGCAGTACGCGCACCGCAGAGGACAGCCCATCCCGCAGACGAGTGTGGTAACGCCCTCGCCGTCGGTTGCCATCCGGAGCCGCGATACTGCCGCCGCCGGAAAGACCGGTCCCGTCATGGCGTCTCACCGGCATCCGGTTCCGGGAGTCTGATATCCCCTTCGAGGATGACCTCATCCGTCTCTTCGATCAGCGGAATTCCGCCTGCAATCTCGGTCATCTCCTCTGTTTCTTCAACAATCAGGACTTCGCCTTCTTCCAACTCGGGCAGCTGCTCCGTCTCATCAGCCACCGGAACACCGGCTGTGGTTTCGGTCACTTCGACTTCGCCTTCTTCCATTTCCCATGCCGGCTCGCCTTCCGTGACGACGCATTCCGTCTGCTCGGGTTCCGTCTGTTCCGTCGCGGCAACGGCGCCCGATGTGGTTTCCGCCAGCATGTCACCCTCGAGCGTCGCAATTTCGTTTGTAATCCCCTTTGCGATTTCCTTCACGGTGTCAATCGGCGAGCATGATGTCAGCAGAAATCCGGCTGAGATACCGGCGAGTGCGATTTTTCTGCCGGATGCGCGGCGTTTTTCCAGCTCCCGCTCCAGCATGCGGACTTCCCATTCGCATCTCGGGCAGGTTCCGCGGCATTTTCCCTTGTGCGTGCATTCCTCGATGACAAAGCGGATGTCGTTCTGCTCGGCAATCTGCCGCCGGATTTCCTTGAGAATTCTGCATTTCTGTTTTCCTGTCATAGTGATTCCTCCTGTTCGTTGGGTTCTGTCTTAATAGACGGATTCACGGGCGGATTTGTTCCAGCCTGACGGAAAATTTCTGCATTATCCGGAAATTTTTATCTCACTGAGGTACACCGACCCATCCATGCCGCTCCAGTTTACGGAGAAATACCTTGTCGCGCCGGTGCCGTCCGTGTAGGAGACCGCGCAGTACGGGATGGTTTCAGGAATCATCATCGTCACGCACCACGCTTTCTCCGGCGTCAGCTCACCGTACCGGAAAATTTCGTCCGCAGTGAACGTGATGCTCTCGCCGAACTCCACGGTCAGGGCATGCAGAGTGAAATCGCGCACGGCACTGTCGGTTGTGAAGACGACTTTCGACGCGTATCCGGAGTCGGTGACGGCATATTCGTCGTATTCCCCGGTGTATTCGGATGCGTACATTGCCCGCACGTCCGGGTTTTCGGCGTATTCGGGCTCCGGTGCGGCGGTTTCGGCATCAGATTCGGCGGAAGTTTCGGGTACAGCAGTCTCATTCGGTACGGTTTCCGATGCGGTTTCGCCGGGATCTGCGGATCGGCATCCGGTCAGAAGCATGACGGCAAGAAAAACAGCGGTCAGGGTTCGGATCATGATTTTTCTCCTGTTTTCGTTGGTGTTGTCTTTATTATACGGGTCCGGTGCGGAAAAGTCAATGCCGGAGAAAAAAGCCGCACGGCGTTCTGCGAAATTCACAGAAAACCGTGCGGCAATGGTATGTCAGTTTATACTTCCGGTAGAATTACTGATAGTCAGCGATCTTATCGAAGCTCTTCATGATCTTTTCGATGCTCTTTTCCGCCATCTTGCCCATACGTGCAACGTAGGTAACGGTAGTGGTGGTGTTGCGCCATACAGGTTCACGGAGAACGCCCTGAGGATAGCTGTTCATGTTGAGGGAGTAAACCCAGCCGGAGTCAAGGTATGCGTTCTTGAAGATGGTCTGGAGACTGGTTACGGAGTCCTGGTCACGCGCATACTTCTGGGAAAGTGCGGTTTCGTAGTATGCGGGGATGACGCGGTTGTGGCTGTCGGATGCCATCGCTTCCATAACTGCGCCCACGGATGCGGGATCCGCAACGGTGCAGAGGATGGAGAAAGTGGTGAACTGGTCGTGGATGTAGGAGTAGTAGTCGTCCTGCTGTTCGTCGTACTTGGGGTAAGGAATGATACCGTAGTCGGATTCCATATCACGGAATACGCCGGTGCCGGTGGAGTAGATCCAGTCGTTCATAAAGAGGAGCTGGTCCTTGGCGAATGCTTCGGGGAGATATACGCCGTCGGTGAAACCGGTGCCTTCTACGAGACGGATAACGCCCTTCTGGTTGTAAGCGAAGTCCTGAAGACGTTCAACAACGCTGACGAGCTTTTCAAGGTCAGTGTCGAGCTTGAGAACGCCTTCGGAGTCACGGCTGGTCATGCGGATCTGGCAGGAAGACCAGTAACCGTCGGTGGAAGAGGATACCTGGAGACCGTAGCCGTAAACGTCGTTTTCATCGGCGATACCGTTACCGTCCTTGTCGGTGTAAACGTCCTTGGTCAGCTCGATCATCTTGTCGAGAGTCCAGCCGCCTTCGAATACGGTGCTGTAAATATCAGCGGGCTGAATGCCGTACTGTTCGCAGAGGTTTCTGTTGAAGAATACCGCGAAAATGGACTGGTACATATACAGACCGAGAGAACCGGTCGCGCCGAACAGAGAGCCGTTGATCTCGGTGCTGTCGATGAGGTGCTGAGCCCAGTATTCCTTTTCAAGGTTGAGGTTTTCAACATTGTAGAGGTTGAGGTAGTAACCGGTCGGATAGGTGTTTGCGGTGGACCAGTTGGAGTTTGCGAGAATGTCGTATGCGCCGTCGGAAGCCGCTACGGAAGTGGATACCATGGTGAGGAGTTCATTGCCGTGACCATCGGTACCGGTTGCGATGTTTTCGATATTGCATTCGAGACGTTCTTCAACCGCGATTTCACGATTGAAAACAGCGTCGTTTACGACTTCGCCGTTCATTTCTTCGGCGGTGATTTCGTGTGCGTTCTGTTCTCTGCCGCGGGAAAGGAAGGTTACGGTGAGACCGCCGAGCTTGAGATCAGCCGGAAGGTCATCGTTGACGGTCTTGAAGAGGGAGCCGTCGTCTTCGGTTTCTTCGGGTTCGGTTTCAGCAGCAGGGGTGTTTACAGCAGCGGAGGTGTCCTTGGAAGTTTCTTCAACCGGTTCAGAGCATCCGGCCAGAGACAGGAGCATCGATGCTGCGCAGAACAGTGCGATCCATTGCTTGAGTGTCTTCATTGCAGTTTCTCCTTGGTTTTTAGTTATATTTTATATGTATTCGGGAGCTTGGTTCGGTTACGCTCTGAGAGCGTCGGGAATTGCTTCGGTATGGGATACCACGATGTCGCTGCGGCGGGATGCGGTGCGGATGGCTTCGGGGATGGATGCGCCGGTCAGATAGGAGTGAATGAAGGATGCGCTGTAACAGTCACCCGCTCCGACGGTGGAAACCACCCTGACCTTGCCGGGTTCGCCGGATTCATGGGTCACGCCGTTTTCGAAATCATAGACCGCGGAGCCCTTGGAGCCCATGGTGTAGATGAGAAGCGTGAGGTTGGGATATGCCTTATGTACCGCTTCGCTGAAATTGCCGTCAGCGGAAACCAGACCGCATTCGATGAGGAAATGCGCTTCTTCGTCGCTGATCTTGACGATATCGGAGCGTTCCATGCAGAGGTTGAGGGAATCGCGGTCCCAGCAGCCGGGGCGGATGTTCACGTCGCAGAAGACGCATCCGAATTCCACGCCTTCGAGGAGGGTATGGATTGCGCGGCGGGAGACTTCGCATCTCTGTGCCAGCGTGTTGAAGTAGAATACGTCGGGCTTCTGTGCGCGGATTGCCCCGAGCATTGCTTCGTCAACGATAACATTGTCGTAAGCAACGTCGGTCAGCACATTGTACTGGGGAACGCCCTTTTCGTTGAGCGTTACAAGGCACTGTCCGGTGGGCTTGTCATTGCGGCAGAGAAAATCGGTCCTGATGCCGTATTCCGCAATGTATTCTTCCGCCTTTGCACCCAGCTCGTCATGTCCGAGACCGGTTACAAAGTACACATCACCGCCCATGAGAGCGACGTTTGCGCTGAAATTGAACGGTGCGCCGCCGATCACGCTTTTATCGGGATACACGTCCCAGATGATTTCGCCGAAAACAAGATATTTCACAGTTGTAACACCCTTTCTTAAAGTGCGAGTTTTTTCAGTTCGATGCGGTCGATCACGGCAGGTTCGCTTCCCTCTGCGGTGAAAACTGCGTAGCATCGGTTGTAATTGAGCGTCCACGGGGTTGTCATGATTGCCTTGCCGCCGCTGACGAAAATCTCGACGCTTCCCTTGTCGATGATGCATTTCACTTCGGGTTTGGAAGCCGAGACGGAAATGGGCATCGTGTCCCGTCTGACGCGGATGGTATTCCGGGGACATTCGAGAAGAATCTGCTGACCGAAAATGTCGATGCGGATATTGGACGCCGCCTTTGCGGAATCGAAGGCAAGATCGAGTTCATACGCGCCCTCTTCCAGCTCGACGCGGAAGTCGTTTCCCTCGGACAGCGTGACATCGGTGAACTCCTTTTTCTCACAGCAGAGAGCATCAAGCTCCTTCACGGGAGATGCGCAGAGATAATAGCCGTCCTTGCGCTCGGTCAGGGTCATCCGGCAGGGTACGCTCATCTGACCGCAGAGAGGTGCGTTTCCGAAGGTGCAGTTTCTGTCCCACGCGATCTGGATGCGCTCCATTTCGTCGTCGGTCGAGAAGGTCTGCCCTGCGTAGCGGCTTCCGCCGTTGTTGAGCGGACGGGAACTCTGCACAACCTCGAACCGGTCCTTCACGGCTTCGCAGACGATGTAGTGATGGGACGCGCCGCTGAGAATCCACTTTCGCTTGGCGGGATTGCCGTCGGCGTTGAGCGGATAGAAATCGGGGCATTCCGAGTCCCGCTCGATCCGGAGCGTCTGAAGCGGCTCCCAGTCGAGGAGATTTTCCGAGGTGAGAAGCTGGTATTCACTGCGATCGAGGTAGAGAGCCATGACGAATTTGCCGAGCTCCTCACACCAGATGACCTTCGGGTCACGGTTGTCCGCAGCGATGTGGTCCACCACGGGATTCTTTTCGTATTTTGTAAATGTCATGCCGCCGTCGTTGGAGTACGCGATGCACTGGGTGAACTTCTTCCCCTGAGAGCGGAAGGAATTATTGCCGGCGCAGGTGTAGAACAGCAGAATGACGTCCTCATCCCCCGTGCGGAGTCCGGATCGGTTTTCGTGGTCGACGATTGCACTGCCGGAGAACATGGTGCCGTCGTCATCGGGATAGAGCGCGTGCTCGCAGTGCTGCCAGTGGAAGAGATCCTCACTGACGGCGTGTCCCCAGTGCATGTTGCCCCAGATCCAGTCGTAGGGATTGAGCTGGTAGAACATGTGCCACACGGTCTTCCCCGTCACGGGAGAGGTGTATTTCAGGAGACCGTTCGGGTCATTGTTCCAGCCGTATTTCGGCGTGAAGTGCAGAATGGGTCTGAATGCCTCACCTGCCGTACCGTGATCCGGCGTGTCGGTCTGCATATCGCGCAGCTCCATGTCCGGGGAGACGGCAAGGGTGATTTCCTGTCCCATGTATTCTCCGATGGGATAGTAGGAATAAGCCGTGGGATTGCGGTAATCCAGCCGGAGCGTGATGTCGTCGAACACCGTGCCGTCCTTCATGAACCGCACCTGATGATTTCCTACGAATCCGCTGACCGGCAGAATCAGAAATCCGGCTCTGACGGAAATTTTCATTTCGCCCATGAGTGTTTCCCTCCTGTGCATTAATGATAATTTTTGACGCCCAAATCTATATTCTTTGCCTATTTAAAAATTGATTTCAACTATGGTATAATATATATTATACAGGATAACGCAGAGCTATGCAATATCCAAAATTGATGGAATTGGTAAAAATCCGACATGATTCACTTGATTAACGGTCCCGGATACGACAAAACGGAAGTCCTGAACACCCTCGAGGTCTGCGGTATCACCTATACCGACGTCAAGAAAAACTGGATTCACCGAGAGCGCTTTCTGCCCGCGGATCAGATGATCTTTCTGCTCAAGGGCGAGCTGTATCTGGCCGTGAACGATACCCAATACACGATCCGCAGGAACAGCTTTTTCTACATCCGCCAGTTCAGCACCGTATCCGGCTACAAAACCTCCGACATGCCGTGCGAGTTTTACACGGTTTCCTTTAACGCAACGAAGATTGACATCCCGGACCGTACCGAAATTCCGCTCAACGGAAACAATATTTTCATCGAAGAGCTTGCCAAGAGGCTGTATGACGCCCGCTCCTGCATCGGTCAGGAAGAAAACCAGTGCGAGATTCTCTTCCTCTCCCTGCTGCATGAGGTGAAGCGGTTCCTCTCTGCCGGAAGCAGCACCTTCCCGCTGATGGAACAGACGATGAATTACATCAACAACAATATCAACAATCCCATCACGGTGGATTCCATCTGCGACCACCTCGGATACAACCGCGACTACATTTCCAAGCAGTTCCTGCGGTGCTACGGGATCAGCATCAAGAAGTACATCGACCGGAAGAAAATCAGCGCGGCGAAGCATCTTCTGATCTCATCGAAAATGTCGCTGGAGGAAATTGCCGCCGCCATCGGATTCGAGAACGCACAGCAGTTCTACAAATTCTTCAACTACCACGAAAACATCTCGCCGACGCAGTTCCGCAACCGCAATGCGTGATTACTCAATCCCGAGATCGGATCGGATCCATGCATCACGCGCCCTGAGCCAGTCCTTGAGGTACTGCACGTTTTCCATGTAGTCCGCGCTCGGATTGTCGTATTCGCAGAAGAAGTACTTCGTCGTCAGGCTGTATCCGCCGAGCTCGTAGTTGCGCAGGAACGCGTCGCCGAACTCTTCGATGTAGCTGTCAATCATGCCGCCGTCCGCGTACATGGTTTCAATCGCGGGAATCAGCTCGGTGTAGCGCTCCTTCACGAGATCACGGAACCAGCGCGCTTCCATGAGCGGATCATAGAAATCGACCGTCGCCCAGTTGCCCGTGGTGCTGTCGTTGCGCTTGCCGTTGCCGTACTTCTCCAGTCCGTGGATCGAGTTGTGGTACTTCGCGTATTTCGAGTCCGCGGCGCCTTCCTCAAAGGAGACATTGCCCATGCTCAGGTCCATATCCCAGATCGGGCCGGAGTAGAGCTTTTCGTTCTTATAGTAGAAATACGTCGAGCCGTGGAAAATGTCAATGTCCTTCATCAGCTCCTCGCAGATGTACATGTTCACGAAGGAGTCGATATCGAGAATGCCTTCCACTCTCTCCCGGTCGCCGGAAATGCACGAGAATTCCGCTTCCTTGAGCAGCATCTTGATCGCTTGCTTCTGTTCCTCGGTTTCCTGACCGTGCTCGGGTGCAATGGGAACGAAGCGGATGCCGGCGATGGGCGTGTAGTTGAAGACCGATCCTGCCGCCTCGAGGTTGTAGTAGCCGTTTCTCTCAAGGAGCATTTCGCCCTTTTCGACTTCAACGTCCACCGTACCGTCCGTGACGGGCATTGTCAGCTGATAGCATCCCTTGTAATCCCCGTCGAGGTAGACTTCCACGAAGGTGCTCTTCAGCTCGGGAGTGACGCCCGCGATTGCCGCAAAATCATATGCCAGCTTGTTGCGGATCAGAGTTTTGTCAAACAGGTTGGCGAGCAAACACCATTTTCGGGTGCCCTTCATTCCGAGAATGGTCTTTTTGTTTTCAAACTTGATGTTGTAGGGATTCTTGACCGTATTGGCAGTGGAGTTGCCGCGCACCTTGACCTGAACGGTTTCGGAGATGACGGGATATTTGCCGCCTTCCCTGTCAACGATCACGACTTCGGCTTCCCTGTAAGTTGTGCCGATGCTTGCCGCTTTCTCGGGCTTACTCAGATACGCGCCGACTTCCTCGAGCTGATACGGCATCGACGACGCAGTCAGCATACGCATGCGCATATACCGGGCACGTACCGTTGTGTCAAGCGTGAGTCCCTGGGTCTTGTATTTCGCACCATCTTCCACGACGCGGACGGTTGTCCAGTTTTCGCCGTCTTCGGACAGGTCAATTTCGTAGTTCTTTGCCGCTCCCTTGCCCCATTCGACAACGACATAGCCGATTTCGCGGATTCTGCCCCAGTCAAAGGTCAGGCAGTGCGCTTCGGTTTCGTCGGACAGCCAGTAGGTTTTGCTGTCACCGTCCACGGCAAGTGCGGTTGTTGTGTCGTCGGGATTCCCGTCATACGAAACGGCAGAATCTTCGGCGTAGTTGGGTGTGGGCGAATAGGTATTCAGATAAACACGCGGAACGTCGCCGCGAAGGTATTCGACAGCTTTATAGGCGTTGACCAGCTCTTCCGCCAGCGCACAGCATTCGGCATCATCCGGATTCTCCTGTGCCAGAAGCAGCTCGCCTTCCTCCGCCAGAGCCGTGAATGCGTTGTACCCTTCCGGTTCCAGCAGATCCTGCATCAGGCTGATCCCGCACAGCTCACGGATTTTCGCCTTGGCTTCCTCTGCATCGGTGAACATGGGCAGCTTTTCCGTCTCCGCCGATGCGGTTTCGTTCGTCTCCGCTGTTTCCGCCGGTGTCTCCTGTCCGCAGCCTGCCAGAAGAAGCATTCCCGCGAGCAGTATCCAAATTAGTTTCTTCATCTGATCGGATCCTTTCAGAAATCGCAGTGTATGCAAAGAGAGGTGATCCTTGCCGAACACCTCTCCTTACATTATGCATCGGACTCTCATCCGATAATTTTCAATTAGTTTCTCTTCTTGGAAACTGCGTAGCCTGCTGCGGAAACGATTGCTGCAACTGCTGCGATTACTGCTGCGTCGAAGGTCTGGGGAGCTTCAACAACTTCTTCAGCAGCGGGAGCTTCGGTTTCAACAACTTCTTCAACTGCGGGAGCTTCGGTTTCAGCCTCGGTTTCAGCAACGGGAGCTTCGGTTTCTGCAACGGGAGCTTCAGTTTCAGCTTCGGTTTCTGCAACGGGAGCTTCGGTTTCTGCAACGGGAGCTTCGGTTTCAGCTGCGGGAGCTTCAACAGTGCCGGTGGATGCAACGAGTTCCTTGGTGCCGTCGGGATAGATGGTGTACTGTTCAGCGCCGACAACTTCGCTTACCTTGAAGGAAGTGAATTCAACGGAACCGGTCCAGGTCATAACGCCGAGCCAGCAGCCGGTCCATTCGGTGTTTTCGATCTGACCGAACAGCTTGCCTTCGGAGTAGAGGTAGAACATGCCGTTGTCGATTTCGATACCGATGGTGAGGGGCTTGTTGTTGGTGAAGTCAGTGCTGTAAAGCTGAACTTCCTTGGCAAGACCAGGGCCGAATGCACGGGTGGAAGGTCTGCCGATTTCCATGTTCATGCAGTTCCAGCTTTCGAAGGGAGCTTCGTAGCTGTTTCTTGCCATCATGATACCGAATGCCTGACCTTCGGTAACGTTACCGGTCATTTCGATGTAAACATGATCGTCAGCTTCGATGCGGTAGTCGGTCATGTATGCGGTGTCGCCGAGAGCAGCGTTGGGAGCAACGAGCTTGCCGTCAACCCAGTTGTATTCGCCGTTAACAACGGTCTTGAAGTTTTCGGCAACAAGAAGGTCGGTGGTTTCGCCGAGGGCGAGGGTTCTTTCGTCGTAGGGCTTTTCTTCGATAACCATCTCGATCTTTTCGGGTTCGTACTTTTCGCCGGTGCCGAGACGGGTGATGGAGTAGGAGGTGTATTCAGCGTTGCAGAAGAAGGTCATGAGACCAACGTATGCGCCGATCCATTCGTCATTCTGACGTTCGCCGTAGAGTTCACCGTTGAAGTAGCATCTGAAGATGTTGTCTTCGGTGATTTCGAGAGCGAGGGTGTAGGGCTGACCGGTGGTGAGGTTGGTGTTGAGAACCTTAGCTTCATCGGGGTTAGCAACACCGGGACCGAAGAGACGGGAGTCCAGTCTGTTCAAGTCGATGTTGATGCAGTTCCAGGATGCGAAGGGAGCGGAGGGATCAATGAGGGCAAGCATGATACCCCATGCCTGACCTTCGGTGATGGTACCGGTAGCTTCGAGAACTACGTGTTCGCCGACGTCAACGAAAACATCGGTCATGATTGCGGTGTCGCCGATGTCCTTGTTGGTGGCAACGAGCTTGCCGTCAACCCATTCCCATGTACCGCCGCTGGGAAGGTTCAGGTAGTCTTCGGAAAGAAGATCAGTTGTTTCTGCTGCAAAAACATTCATTGCAAGGCAAGCGATCATGCAGACAGAGACGAATAATACTGCGAATAACTTTTTCATCTTGTTATCCTCCTCTGAAAAATAGCAAAAATTACCCAATTCATCAGCAGAATCAGGTTTGCTGTTATCATTATAGGATATTATCTCTTCTCCCGCAAGAGAAAGATTACGACATTTTGGAAAATTTCCGACTTTTTCGTTGTGAATACCGTTTTTTCACATCTGATTTTCGTCTTATTTGTCGGACTTTATAAATTCCGCGAACAATTGTCTGCCGGCGTCCTTCTGACAAGTCCTGGATCGTGTGCGCCGCGGAACGGATTCAGTCCCCTGCCGGAAAACCGCAGTCAGAGCGGATTTTTACCCGCAGATGTGCCGTTTCGCCCGTTTTTCCGGCGTTTTTTCCCGATTCAAGCCCCAGATGGGCAAGCAGCTGACACCATCGGGTGAGACCGTGATGCCGGCATACCGTGATCCAGCATGGTGTGGACGGACTGCGGTTTCTGTCAAATTCCCGTGCACTGCGGGGCTTGATTCTGCGGTAATCTTCGAGAAAAGCCGCGGTCAGCCGTTTGGTTTCCGATTCCGGTGAAATGTCGGTTTTTGGATAATTCCGCCTCATCCATTCTCCGCACGTTATTCCGTACCGGTTCCGGATCACGGTGTGCGGCGGCAGGGGGCGTTTCCCGAAATCCCGCACGGACGGTATGTATCCGTTTTCCGCGATGAACTGCTCGACGGCATCCCGGATTCTTCCGTCCGTCCACGATGCAAGCGGCAGTTCGTGCATGATTTCGTAAAGGACCGCGATGACTTCCCCGTTCTCCCCGGATTTTCCAAGCCGTTCGGCTGCGGCTTCCAATGCCTGTTTCCTCGTCATGTTCCCTCCCGTATGCTTTCGACTTTCTATAACCGTTGGCACGGCGTAGGTCGAAAACTCCACTTCAAGCTCGGGATTGAAATTGTCAACCGCTTTAATCAGTCCGATGCAGCCAACCTGAAAGAGATCGTCCATGCTCTCGCGCCGGTTCGTAAAGCGCTGGATGATACTGAGCACAAGTCTGAGATTCCCGTCGATCAGTTCTTCCCGTGCCGCCATGTCTCCGTCTTTCGTCCGCCGCAGAAGATTCTTTTTCTCAAGTGACGTGAGCGTGGGAAGTCGTGCCGTGTTGACGCCGCAGATTTCTACTTTATTATAGTACATACCGTACCCTTCCGGTGTTGGATTTGCCTTCATAGTATAACCTGAATCCGCCGGAACTTATGCACGGTCGTTTTTTCCAGTATGTGGTCGGCTCCTGCGGTAAGATCGGCGGAAATTTCCCGACGCTCTTGATTTTCCATGCGGGAGCGGGTATAATATGATTATAATGTCTGTTCAGAAATTTTCCGGAGCTGTCATGAAAAAAACAATGAAACAAAACCTGAAATCCTTCTTTCTCGTCGTCGCCGGAACGCTGGTTCTCGCGCTCGGAACTGCCGTGTTCATCATCCCGTTCGATCTGGTCGCGGGCGGCATTTCCAGTATGGCGATTCTTCTCGACAAGGTCATCGCGGCGGAGTTTGTCACCACGGATCTGCTCATCACCGTCATCACGTGGTCGCTGTTCTTCCTCGGGCTGATCTCGCTCGGACGGGGATTCGCGCTCAAGACCCTCGTTTCCACCATCGTCTATCCCATCGGCATCTCGCTGTTTTCCAGACTCCTCGATCCGGGTGTCTTCGGCGGCATTTTTGACCTGAGCCGGTCGGCGTATTCCGAGATTGCCATTCTGCTGGCTGCCCTGTTCGGCGGGGTTCTCATCGGTGCGGGATGTGCGCTGACCTTTCTCGGCGGCGGCTCGACGGGCGGTGTGGACATTCTTGCGTTCCTCATCTGTAAATTCGTCAAGGGTCTGCGCAGCTCGGTCGTGATCTTCGTCATTGATGCGGCGACGGTTCTGCTCGGTCTGTTCGTGATCGGGGATCTCGTGATTTCCCTTCTCGGCGTGTCCTCCGCGTTCATCAGTGCGGCAGTGATCGACAAGCTCTTTCTCGGCGAATCCAAGGCGTTCATCGCGCAGATTGTGTCGGATCGCTACGACGAAATCAACCGCGCGGTTGCCGGGGAGCTGGAGCGGACGACGAGCATTTTCGACATGCAGGGCGGTTATTCCGGCGAGCACAAGAAGATGCTGATGGTCTCCTTCACCATGGAGCAGTACAACGACCTGATGGGTATCATCGCACGGCTCGATTCAGGCGCGTTCATCACGGTACACCGTGCGCACGAGATCAACGGCGAAGGCTGGACGCGGTAAACTGTATTATAATGAAGAAAACTCTTATGTCATGCGCGGCATAAGAGTTTTTGTGTTTACAGTGATTTTTTCCAGATCATGCACCGGTTTCCGCGGCGGTTGATGAATTCCCTGCCGTCCAGTTCAAAGCCGAGACTCTGATGCAGAGCGATGCTGGCGGCGTTGTCCGTCCGGATCTGCTGGGAGACGGTATGGTAACGGAGTTCCTTCGCTCTGTCAAGTGCCTGCCGCATTGCTTCTCTGCCGAATCCCATGCGCCGGAACGCTGTGAAAATCTCCGGTCCGATGGAGACAACGCCTTCGGATTGCTCGTACAGGGAGATCATCCCGACGATTTCTCCGTCAGCTGCCGCGGCGAGCATCTCAAAATATCGCCCGCCGAACGAATGCGTTTCCCACTCGCGGATCATCGCTTCGATTGCTTCGTTCGTCATGTCCGGGTGCATCCGATTCTTCAGAACCGCAGTATCGTCCGGTGTAAAACTGCGCAGGATCAGCCCTCCTTATTCCTCCGCGTCTCCGAACAGCACCGCATGAAGATCATCACACATCTCAGCCGTCGTGCGGAACAGTGCGTTTGCATCCTTCTCGACAGCGAAATCCATGTATGTCATCACCGTGAGAACGTATGCCGTGCCGGGTGCGTACACAATTGCCGTATCGTGGTAGCCGTCCGCGCCGCCGTTGTAGCCGTATTTATGCGCGGTTTCATAAGCGGTTCCGGCTGAAATCTGCGCGTTGAAGCTCGTGTTTTTCAGATGCTCCGCGAGTGTTTCCGAACTGCGGTAAATTTCCGACATCGCCGCGGAGAGTTCACGTGCACTCACCTCTGCCCATTCGCTTCCGCTGTTCAGTGCGAGTCCGGGAATGCCGATGGATGTGATGTATTCGTTATAGCCGTCCGTGCCGAAGGTGTCGTACAGGAGCCTGTATGCCTGATTGTCGGAGTCACGGATGGTGTACCCGATCAGCTCGTCTGCCGTGAAGCTCTGCCCGACTGTGGATGTGGTGAGCATGCCCGATGCACTGGTGCGCGAGGACGACAGGAACGGAATCTCCGCCGACAGATCCGTACCGGATTCCGAAAGATACAGGCAGTACGGCGCCTTGATCGTGCTCGCGGAGTGAAATTTCACGTTTTCGTGGATCCCGAAGAAGAACTGACCGTTCACGTCCGCAAAATACACGGCGGCATCGGGATAGTCCGCAAACGCACCGGCGATTTTTGTGAGGATTTCTTCCGCCGCCGTGACCGTGATGTTGGTTGTGATTCCGTCGGGAAGATTCAGCGGGACGGGTTCCCTCTCGGGCGGTTCTGCCGTTTCCGTGGGTACGGTTTCCGTTGCTGCGGGCTGAGGTTCGGGTTCCGTTACAGCGGTTTCCGGTTCCGTTTCCGCGGCTTCGGTTTCGGGTTCAGCGGATTCCGCGTCTGTCTCCGGTGATTCGGTCTGTGCGCTCTCCTGCTGAGGCGGCGTGGGTTCCGGTATGTCCGGCTGTGTCCCGCAGGATGTCAGCAGAAGGAGAATCACGGCTAGAATGAGTCTGCGCATCGGTCACTTCCCTGCCGAACGGTTCCTCAGGCGGTAGTAATGTACGGCGAATCCCGCAAAAACGAAGACGTACACGCCGAGAATGCCGCCGAAAAATGCCGCGACGCTGTAATGCCCGTTTGCAAGATTCAGCAAAAACTGCGGCAGGAGGCAGGCACTGAAAATCAC
>JAFUQY010000043.1 GCA_017472105.1 Clostridia bacterium
GCAGTTTCCTTCGCAGTAGTACACGGGATTGTCCGGATGAACGGTGAGTTCCTTGATGTAGCGGCAGTAGTGGATGATGTTGTGCGCCAGATCGGTGACGGACGCGGGAATGCTGATCTTCTCGATTTCCGAGAATTTGAAGGCATATTCGCCGATTTTCGTCACGGTTTCCGGAATGACGAGGGTTTCCAGTCCCGATACCTCGCAGAACGCATAGCGGTCGATGGCGGTCACGCTTCCGTCGTCGGGAATGACACTGCCCGCGCAGCCTGCAACGAGGGTTTTCGTTTCGGTTTCGATGATGCAGTTTCCGGCGGCGTGGTAGACCGGATTTTCCGGATCAACGGTCACCGTTTTCAGCTGGTGGCAGTACGCGAAGGTGCTCCGTTTTTCGCCGTCGATGCTGATCCGCATGATATCCGTCACGGTCGCGGGAATGTGTACGCTGTGAATGTCGTAGCATCCGCCGAACGCACGCGCCTGAATTGCAGTGACGGGCTTGCCGTTGTAGTATGCCGGGATTGAGATGTCCCCATAAGTGTTTTCGGCAACGGAGGTGAGGATATAGCTGTCGCCGCGGTCAGTGAGGGCAAAAGAGTAGAGATCCTGCACGGAAACGCGGAACTGAGCCGACGCATTGCCGTAGGTGACCGTGACCGTCTGCATGCCGGTTTCGCTGAAATACGTCGGTTCACAGGTATAGCCGGAGCTGACTTCGTACGCATCTCCGTGGGAATCGGTGACGGTGAGCTTCATCCCGGCGGGATTGATTTCTTCGCCGATGGCAAAGGTGGTTTTTGTCGGATAGGACGCAATGACGATGGACACGGCATCCGGGGTTGTCTCAGGGTCCGTTTCCGGTGCGTCGGTCCCGGGTGTGTCCGTCTCCGTGAAGCCGGAGTCTGCGGGATCGGGTGCGGATTTTGTCATCTGATGCACCAGCAGGCCGCTGAGAACGAGAACCATACCGGCGAGCAGGCAGGTCAGAATGGGGAAACGGCGGGATTTTTTCGGTTTTTCCGACGGCGGTCCCGAGAGTGCGAGAAGATCACGCTTGAATTCGGACGCGTTGGCATAACGATCCTCCGGATGGAAGGCGCATGCTTTGAGAATGATTTCGGCAAGACGTCCGGATGCATTCTGCGGCGGCGGGAGAGCATCTCCGCGGAGGCGGCGTTCCTGTGCGGCAGACCGGTCGGCGGAACTGAGCAGCTGCTTGTTCGTCGGATGGAACGGCTGATGCCCGTCGTTGGTCAGGGTGTACATCACCATCCCGAGGGAGTAGAGGTCGGCACGGTGGTCGTACGCACTTCCGCGGGTGATTTCCGGTGCGGTATAGCTGGGCGTTCCGATTTTCTGCGTCATATTCTCGCAGGCGTCGTCCATGATCCGCGAAATTCCGAAGTCGCCGAGCTTGTACTGTCCGAAATCGGAGCGCAGGATGTTGCCCGGCTTGATGTCGCGGTGCAGGATGCTTTTGCTTTCGCAGACCTCGAGCGCGGAACAGATATCGATACCCAGACGGACGGCTTCTTCCTCATCGAGGGAATCCTTCACGTGCAGCGGGTGGAGCAGCTCCATGCGGATGAGGACGGTCCAGCTGCGGTCGGCATTGTGACGGATGTGATAGTCCTCAATATGAACCACGTTTGCAGCGGTTTTCAGGGATTCCAGCATGTGGATCTCCCGGTGGAAATCCTGTGCGAAGCCGGTCGGGCACCACGGATTGTCTGCGGGAACGGACAGAATCTTCAGAGCGGATTCAGACACAATCCCGGAATCTCCTCCGGTGTTCCGAACGATCCGGAAGACATCGCCGTAGGTTCCGCTGCCGAGAAGATCCGTGATCTGCCAGTCCGGCCAGACGGAAGCTAGAATCGCGTGTACAGATTCGTTCACGGTGGGCTCCTTTGTTACAAGTAACGAGATATCTATATTATACCATAAAGTGAATCGTATTTGTAATGGATGTTTTACAGAATCAGCCAAAAACTGTAATTCAGCGAAAGAAATACATAAACTGCGGAATTTTCTGAAAAATATTTATGAAGAAATCTGCATAAAAGACTGTGAAAACGGAAAAAACGGCATACCCCGGTGAAAAATCACGGAAGTATGCCGTATTTTTATGCTTTATGAGGACTTACGCGCCGAGAACCTTGACGAAGCGCATGAATGCAGCCTTGCCTTCTTCGGTACGCTTGAATACGCCCGCATCTTCGAGAACCTGGCAGAATACGTCGCCGATTTCCTGTTCGATGATTTCGCGTGCGTTTTCGCGGCAGAGTTCGGGATGGTTCTTTCTGACTTCAACCGCCCATTCCGCGTGACCTGCGAGTTCGGGGATTTCGGAAAGATCGGCACCTGCGGGAAGGAGTTCTTCCATCTTTTCGATATCCTGTGCCAGACGTGCGGGAAGCACTGCCAGACCCATAACTTCGATCAGACCGATGTTTTCCTTCTTGATGTGGTGCAGAGCCGGAGCGGGATGATACAGACCCATCGGGCGTTCTTCGGTGGTGTAGTTGTTGCGGAGTACGAGGTCGCAGACGAATTCACCGCCGTCCTTGCGTGCAATGGGAGTGATGGTGTTGTGAGGAGTGCCGTCGGTTTCCGCGAAGATCACTGCATCGGGATCGCTGTATGCTCTCCACTGTTCCAGCACGAAATTGCTGCATTCTGCGAGAGCCTTGCGGTCGGAGGATACGAGACGGATGACGGACATGGGCCACTTCACGATGCCTGCCTTGACGCCTTCGTAGCCGGGAATCACGAATTCGGTTTCCACAGGAGCCTTGTTCATCGCGAAGGTGTAGCGGCCGCCCTGGAAGTGTTCGTGGCTGAGGATGGAACCGCCGACGATGGGCAGATCCGCATTGGAGCCGACGAAGTAGTGGGGCAGGTACTCGATGATATCGAAGAGCTTGTCAAACACGGCGGCGTCGATCTTCATGGGAATGTGCTGACCGTTGAAGAAGATGCTGTGTTCGTTGTAGTAGGAATAGGGAGAATACTGGAAATGCCAGTTTCCGCCTGCTACATTCATCGGGATGGTGCGGAGATTCTGACGTGCGGGATGGCTGACATGACCTGCAAAGCCCTGGTTTTCGGGGCAGAGCTGGCACTTCGGATAAGCGGAAGACTGCTGCTTCTTTGCGAGCGCGATATCACGGGGATCCTTTTCGGGCTTGGAACGGTTGATGGTGATATCGAGAGTGCCGTATTCGGTGTCGCGGGTCCAGCGGAGGTCTTTCGCGATTCTGCCGGCGCGCACGTAGTTGAGATCCTGGCTGAAACGGTAGTACCAGTCGGTGGCTTCTTCGGGATCGGACGCGTACTTTTCACGGAATGCTGCGATAACTTCGCGGGGCATGGGAGTGAGGATACCCATCAGCTTGGTGTCGAACAGGTCGCGGGAGGAGCCGGTGTCGGGAATGATTTCCTTTTCGCAGGCATATTCCACGATGGGAGCGAGGATTGCGTCGATGTCACAGCCGGTGTTGTCAGCTTCGCATTCCTGCCAGTCGCCGAGACCGAGCACGTCGATCAGCGCGTTGCGAACTACAAATTCGTCGTCACGGGTAATCAGGCCCGTTCTGATCCCGTATTCGATCAGATTCTGTACCGCGGTATAAATCATAATAAACCACCTTTATGTATATATAAATAAATTGAAGGAAACTGTGGAACAATGTGCGGCATTTTCCGCCTTATCCATTATACCACAAAACCACCGGAACATACAATAGACATTTTAGCATGGTTTCTGCACAAAATTCGCGCCGGAATTGTACGTTCCGTTTGATTCGGTCACAGCATGCGGTAGGAGAGGATGAGGGATTCGTTCTTTCCGGGAATCTCCGCGGTAAACGAAGCGAGCGCGGCACCGGTTAGAACGGATACGGATTTGTTGTAACCGTTGTCGGAGAGCGTGACTTCGTAGGTTTTCTCGGGATCCACTGCGTGAAGCGTGAAGGTCATCCGGCTTTCTTCGCAGTCCCGGCGGCGGAAGAATGCGCAGAAACCGCGGCTCTCCAGTGCAAGCTGATAGGCACACCAGCAGTCCGTGTCGAGCGTCGCTTCCGTCAGCGGGTAGAAATCGCCGTCCCAGCAGTCACGCAGAGCAGAGATTTCGTCCAGCGGCTTCATCACGTCATCTGCATCGAATGCGTCGTTCATGACGTCGAAATTGCAGGCAAGTCCCATCGTCGAAGCGGAGCGGAAGGTGTTTGCCTCCGTGGTCCAGGATGCCGTGGTGTGATAGGGAAGATAGCGGGAGAGTCCCAGCGTCTGGTTCTGATGCCACAGATAGGTGGGTCTTTCCTCGGACGACGGGAAGCATCCGGTGTCACTGCGCCACATGGGAAGGGAGCGCATGTTCATTTCGAAGTCGAGACGCCGTCCGCCGGATGCGCAGTTGTCGATGACGAGTCCGGGGAATTCCGCGAGCAGTGCGTCCCAGAGTCGGTAGAGTCCCGTGATGTAGCGGTTTTCCGTCCAGCCGCGCTTGCCTTCGGGATCGGTGTGCCGCCAGTAGCTCAGGGGATTCATGTTGAAGTCCTGCCGGTAAATATCGATGCCGTTGTCGCGGATCATGCGGATCAGGGTATCGCGGAGCCACGCAAAGGATGCTTCATCCGTCAGATCGTAGAGGAAATTCTTGTTTTCGGGATCGCCGTTGTGCAGAAGCTGATCCCGGCGGTATGTCACGTTGTCGGAGCCTTCGTAATTCCGTTCCGGCTCAAACCACAGCATGAACTTGAAGCCGTGTTCCTTTGCGGCGCGGGAAACCGGTGCTAGACCGTTCGGGAATCCCTTTTCGAATTCGTAATTGCCGACGCCGTGCGGGAAACCGTCGCGGAACCACGCCGCATCGAGCCAGTAGGTGTTGAAATACCCGCATTTGCCGGCGCAGTCGATGCAGTGGAGCTGACCTTCCTCCGTCGCCCATGCGGGATTGTTCCAGAAATAGCGGTCGAAAACCTGAAGAGAGAGCGGAACCTCCATGTGACCGCCATGTTTCGCAGCCGGACTGAGCTTTTCGCGGAAGATGCGCCGGAAGTCCTGCCGGGTTTTCAGAAGATCCTTTCCGCTGTACACGATGGCACCGACGGAGCGTACAGATTCGCCGGGCTCGAGGTACAGATCAAAATCGGTGAAGCCCGCTGTCAGATGTGCGGTATCTCCGGTGCGGGAGAGGGTGTATTTCCACTGCCCGGTCCAGCCGATGGCGAAAACAGCACTGCCGCAGCCGGATGTGACGTCGAAATACGGGAAGCACGCGCCCTGCGAGGAACGTCCCTCAGCGGCTTCGCAGACAAGTTCGCATCCGTCCGTGAGCTCCTGCTTTACGGGCATGAAGCTGTTTCCGTTGCAGGTGTCACCGCGGATGCTTTCCCATACAGCTTCACCGGAGACAGGAAACTCGAGATCCATGCCGCAGAATTCCGTGATCTGCGCGGTTTTTTCGTTCCCTTCGTTCCGGAGCGTGACCGTCCACCGGTAAAAATCGGGCACAACCGGCTCAAAATTCAGGATTACCAGAAGCCCGCCCAGCCTCATGGAGTAAGAATCCGCACTTTTCGTCATCTGCGCGGGATTGATCCGGATTTTTTCGCCGTCCAGACGGAATCCGGCAATATTCTGACTGCTGATTGTTTCAAACATGGGAGTATTCCTTTCGTTTTGCGGTAAATTTGGTTAATCCATTATAGCACAATCCGCCGCGCGGTGTCAATAAATAAAAAAGCCCCGCTGACCGTGGTGACGGAGACGGGATATAAAAAAACGGCAACGAAAGTAGACATTTATTTCCACTGAAATCTTGACATTGTTATAGAGGAATGTTATAATATATCTGTATCGTTATATTCGGATATTCTGTATTCAGCGGTACAGCAGCATACTGCGGACAGCGAAAACATAATTCTACTTTGTTTTCCGCTCTCCGGGGATTCCGATTATCAACACATGCAGATGCATGTAAGGAGGAATATAAAGAATGAAGAAATTTTCGATGAAGAGAATGACAGCGTGGCTTCTGAGCATTCTGATGATCGTCAGCATGCTTCCCACGACGGCTCTCGCAGGGGACATCTGGAGTGATATCGCAGCATATCACGCCTCGCAGGGCAACCTGAACGCCGCCGCGGGTACTTTGATTAATAAGTACACCGACGAGACAGGGGATGCGGACCTGAGCGGTGAAACGGCAGTCGCTGAGCCTCAGTCGACGGACGACCCAATATATGTCCTCGCCGGCGGTGACTTCCAGGAAGCTGGGGATCATGCCAACAGCGCGGCAAATGTCACCAATATTCTGGCGCAGGTAAGTCAGAAGTACACCACTATGGACGGCTTCCTGTTCATCGGTGACTACGACTGCGAAACGCATAACGATGCTACCGAAACTGCAAACGGCATTACTGCACTCATGGGTGCGGTGCAGGGCAGTTACAGCAACCTCAATGACGCCAATTCCGTGCTCGTACAGGGCAACCATGACTATATGGATTCCCGTATTGACGCGACCGGCGGGCATGATTTTGGCGGATACAGCGCATACGTGCTCAACGAAGACGACTACCCGAACGGCGGCGGCTCCCAGTCCGGTGTGCAGACTCTTGCCAACAATCTGAAAACATGGCTGGACGCGAAGGCTAATGAACAGTATTCTGCACCTATCTTCATCGTGTCGCATCTTCCTCTGGCGTTCACTCCCCGTACGGTTACGCAGGGTGACGCGAAGTATGCAAAGTATATCTTTGATGTACTGAATGATGCGGGTGAAAATGGGCTGAATATCATCTTCCTCCACGGCCATGACCACGCTTACGGTCCGGACAACTACATGGGCGGTGAAGCGATCTATCTCGCAGAAGGCGACAAGATCTGCATTGCCGAAGCGGGCAGTACAAGCGCATGGACGGAAGAAACGCTTAACTTTACCTACATGAACGCGGGCTATGTGGGCTATTATTCCGACGCTTACACCTACGTTACAACCGCAGGTACGGACAAGCTCACCATGACTGTCTTTGCCATTACTGACAATGAAGTCACTGTTGAGCGGTACAGTGAGGACGGTCTGTACAATATGAAGTCTGCGGGTTACGACGGTTCTTATTCCAATACCAGTGTGACGAATGTATCCCTCGGTCTTCCCAAATACAGCACTGTTTATGCATCTCCTCAGACGATTGCGCTGACTACTGCTTCTGCCGGTGAGGATGTCGGCACGATCGGTGAGTATGTTGGTGTTTCCAGTCTTGTTGAAGATGTAACCACCTCCGGCAATAAATGGATTACAATCCAAGCTGCTAACAACGGAACGGAAGGCAGTGATCCGACTTATCAGTATGTACTGGATACCGATGGTATTGATTACGGTGAAGACAATAAGTATATTATTGTTGCAGCAAATCAGGCATTGGCTTTGAATGCGACAAGTGCTTCCAACGGTACTGCGGAATCCATCACTATCAGTGGTAACAATGCGATTACTAACACTCGTGATTATGAATATCATTTTATCGAGACTGTTTATAATGGTACACGATATGAATTAATTACAAAAGGCGATGGTTCTTCCTACTTGTATCAGCAAGATAGTGGTGTGCGTTATGGTACAAGAAGTTCTGTTAAATTCCAGATTAACCATCATGGAAGCGGAGTGTATGACATTCATGATATTGATGGTACTAACTGGTACATTATTTATAATGGCGGTTGGACTGTTACAGAAACAACATCTTCACGTGTTCGCCTCTATAAATACACAGGAACAACTGGCGGCACAGCTGGCTCTATCTACGCCAAAATTGAAGGAAACACAGTCTACACAGTAGAGCAGGGAACATCTGCAACTCAGGCAATGGCAGCAGTAAAAGCTGGAATTACCGGCTACATTTCTTCAAACGCAGATGGATCTGAAGCAACTGAATTAGAAGATTCTAAACTTACTTGGAAATGGAAAAACACATATGCAAGTATGGTAACAGGCTCCTACTGGGTAGAAATCAGCTACAACGGAGTAGTTCTCGGTACAGTAGAAGTAAAAGTAGAACCAGGTGTTATCAATAACTATCCAGAATATCCTGATGAAGGTGCTGTAAAAGTAAATAAAACAGCTACCGGTATTGATTTCCAGTCTTCCGGTATCGCACAGGTAGAATTATCTGCTTCTGGTGTACCTATTAAAAAGGGTGCGGATGTTATTATTATGCTCGATACATCTTCTTCTATGGCATACTGTTTGAATTGTAGTAATACTAGACATAGCACTTATGTGTGCGATCAAGGTGGTCAGACCCGAGCTCAGGCACTGGAAGAAACTTTA
>JAFUQY010000363.1 GCA_017472105.1 Clostridia bacterium
CTGTGTGACCCTCGACGGTCAGCAGATCAACGCGGGCGGTTCCTTCACCGGCGGTCAGACCAAGCGGGACAGCGGCATGCTCTCGAGAAACGCGCAGATTGACTCCCTCACGGCGGAAAGAGAAACCGCATCCGGTGAGATGGAGGAAATCCGGCTCATGTCCCGTGAAGTTTCCGGAAAGATCGCGGCGGAAGAGATGGAAATCTCCAAGCTCGAGGAACGGAGAGGGCTGATTGAAGCTCTCGTGAGCGCGGAAAACAAGAATTTCAGCGACACCGACGGAAGACGGAAAGCTCTGACCGATCTTCTCGCCGGAATGCTCGCCGACAGCAGAAGTCTCGACGAAACCAGCAGGGGACACGCGGACGACCTGACGAAAATGAAGCAGGCAATCGCCGATGCACAGACGAAAATCGCGGCAATCGGGGAAAAGCGTGACGAAATCGCCGTTCTCCGCGGGGAAGACGAGCTGGAAGCGGCGGAACTGAACGAGCAGTCGGCGGATCTGCGGATCAAGCTGGCGGAACTGACCCGCGACAGAGAAGCGGTACAGTCCAGTCTCGCGGAAACGAAGGAACGTCTGACTGCGGCGGAAAATGACCGGGACTCACACGCAAAAGCCGCACGGGAACTGGCAGAAACCATCCGCTCCCTCACCGAATCCGCAGAAGCGAAAACGAAGGAAGCGGCGGAAATCAGAACGCAGATCGAATCCCTCACCGGACGGCAGAAAAAGCTCGAAGAAGCCGGCGATGAGATCGAAAAGCAGATCAGCACCCTCCGTCAGACCGAGAAGGAGCAGACGGCAAAGAAGGATACGCTGTTCATCGCGCATTCCAAAAACGAAGCCAAGCTCAACAACCTCAGAAACGAAGACCAGAAGCTCAGCGCTGCCATGTGGGAAAACTATGAAATGACCTACGCCGCAGCCGTGAAATTCGCCGACGAAAATGACTGCCATGCCATCGCGGACGGGGAACGCACCTCCTTTGCGGCAAAGCAGAACGAACTCAAGGCGAAAATCCGCGCGCTCGGGCATGTCAACGTTGAGGCGATCGAAGAATATACCGAGGTCAAGAAGCGTTTTGACTACATTACCGCTCAGCTGAACGACCTGCGTGCCTCCCGCGAAGACCTTCTGAAGATTCTCGACGGCATTGAGGACGACATGAAGAAAATGTTCCTTGATGCATTCGCGAAGATCAACGTCTACTTCGGCGAGGTGTTCCGTGAGCTCTTCGGCGGCGGTCATGCGGAGGTTATCCTCACCGATCCCGAGAACGCACTCGAATCCGGTATCGAGATCAACGCCGCACCTCCCGGAAAAACGATCAAAAACCTCAATCTTCTCTCCGGCGGCGAGCAGGCATTCATCGCAATCGCGCTCCTGTTTGCCCTGATCCGCGTCAATCCGTCACCGTTCTGCATTTTCGACGAAATCGAAGCCGCGCTGGACGAGGTCAACGTCACCAGACTGGCGAAATACGTCAAGAAGGTGTCGGAGGAAATGCAGATTATCATGATTACCCACCGCCACGGCACCATGGACGTCGCTGATACCATCTACGGCATCACGATGCAGCAGAGCGGCGTATCGAAAGTCATGACAATCACCTTCGACGACAGGGAAGAGATTGAAAAACTGCTGAAATAAGCGATACCCTACATTTTATAATACGACAGAAAGGCACCACAGCCATGGGATTTTTTGATAAACTGAAAGCCGGACTGGCGAAGACCAAGAACGCCGTGTTCGGACAGGTCAACGAGATTGTGAAGAACTTCCGGAAGGTTGACGAAGAACTGCTGGAAGAACTCGAGGAAGTCATGATCTGCGCCGACATGGGCGTAGGTACAACCGAAAAGGTTCTCGAAGAGCTCCGCGACCGGATCAAGACCGACAACATCAAGACTGCCGACGAAGTAAAGGACGTGCTGTGCGAGATCCTGTGCGGGCAGGTCGGCGAAGGAGAACCTCTCAATCTGTCCACCACACCGTCCGTTGTCCTCGTTATCGGTGTCAACGGCGTCGGCAAGACCACTTCCATCGGCAAGATCGCGCACAACCTCAAGAAAGACGGCAAAAAGGTCGTCGTTGCGGCAGCCGATACCTTCCGTGCGGCGGCAATCGAACAGCTCGCAATCTGGTGCGACAGAGCCGGCGTGGAACTTGTCCGACAGAACGAAGGCTCCGACCCCGCATCCGTTGTGTATGACGCAATCGCAGCCGCAAATAAGCGCAAGGCAGATGTGCTCATCATCGACACCGCCGGACGTCTCCATAACAAGAGCAACCTCATGGACGAGCTCGCGAAGATCAACCGCATCATCAGCCGCGAACTTCCCGATGCCGCACGCGAAACCCTCCTCGTTCTCGACTCCACCACCGGTCAGAACGCTGTGATGCAGGCGAAGAAGTTCAAGGAAGCCGCTGAAATCACCGGTCTGATTCTCACCAAGCTCGACGGAACCGCAAAGGGCGGCGCGGTCTTCTCCATCAAGGACGAGATCGACATTCCCGTCAAGTTCATCGGTGTGGGTGAGCAGATCGACGACATGCAGCCGTTTGATGCGAAAATGTTCGTCGATGCCCTCATGAAGGAAGAAGAAAAGGACGAATCCGACGAAAATGCGGACGAAACCGACATGGAAAACGGGGAAGACGCATGACGGAAATTGTTCTTGCATCCAATAATAAGAAAAAAATCGCGGAACTTGAAACTTTATTGGGTTCTGCGTCGTCTAATGGAGTAAAGCTCCTCTCACTCAAAGACATCGGCTTTACGGACGATATCGACGAAAACGGCTCCACTTTTGAAGAAAATTCCATCATCAAGGCATCCGTTCCCGCGAAGCTCGGCTATATCGGCATTGCCGACGACTCCGGACTCGCAGTGGATTTCCTCGGCGGCGCTCCCGGAATCTATTCCGCGCGCTATTCCGGAGAGGGTGCGACCGATGAATCCAACCGGAAAAAGCTCCTCGGCGCACTGAAGGACGTTCCGGCGGAGAAGCGCACGGCGAAGTTTGTATGCACGGCTTCCGTCGTTCTTCCCGAAGAATGCGGACTCACCGTTCCCGCGGAATGGCGGATCAGCGAAGAACTCGCGGAAAAAGCGGGACTCCCAGCGGAGAGAGTCATGGTCGTGCGCGGCGAATGCCATGGTGTGATTCTCACCGAAGAGCACGGCGAGGGCGGCTTCGGCTACGACTCCCTGTTCTTCTATCCCGCATTCGGACAGACCTTTGCCGAAATTCCGCAGGAGAAGAAGAATACCGTATCCCACCGCGGCAATGCCATGAGGGAATTCACACAGAAACTCGCAGAAATTATCAGGTAAAACGGAGAAAATTATGCTGAACAGCAAACAGAGAGCAATTTTAAAGTCTGCCGCATCCCGCATGGACGCCATTTTCCAGATCGGCAAGGGCGGCATCGGTGAACAGGCGGTAAAATCCATCGGCGATGCACTGGAAGCACGGGAACTGGTGAAAATCAGCGTCCTCGACAATTCCGATGAAAGTGCACGCGGCGCCGCAGAAGAACTCGCAGAACGCACCGGATCCGAGGTTGTTGCCGTGATCGGACGGAAGATCATCCTTTTCAAGGAATCCTCCAAGCCCGAAAAGCGCAATATCTCCCAGATGATCTGACATGGAAGAACGACTGGGACTGTTCGGCGGTACCTTCGCGCCTCCGCATCTCGGGCATGTCCGGGCGGCGGAAAATATGATGGCACACCTCAGCCTCGACAAGCTGATTATCATGCCGACCTGCGTACCGCCGCATAAAATCAAAACCGCACAGGATACGCCGGTGCAGCGTCTCGAGATGTGTCACGCGGCATTTGACGGCATCGCGGGAGCGGAGGTTTCCGATTACGAAATCACCTCGGGCGGCACCAGCTATACCTACCTCACGCTGGAGCATCTCACAAAGCCGGGACGGCGCATCTTCATGCTCTGCGGCAGCGATATGCTCCTCACGCTCGATCACTGGAAAAACGCGGAGGATATCTTCCGGATGGCGGACATCGTCTGCATGCCCCGGTACAGCGAAGGCATCGATCAGCTGACGGAGAAAAAAGCGGAATACGAACAGCGTTTTGCCGCACGGGTGCATATCATCCCGGAAGAGGTTCTTGAGATTTCATCCACCGAAATCCGGGAGCGTATTGCATGCGGCAAGGATCTGACGGAACTTCTGCCCGACGGTGTGATCGATATTATCCGCCGCGAGCGTTTATACGGAGTGTGAATCATGGAACAGAGAATTCTCACGGACAATGAAATTACCGCACTGGCGGAGCGGGTGAAGCCGTATCTGACAGGGAAGCGGTATGAGCACACATTGGCGGTTGCGGAAGAAGCCGCGCGGCTCGGCGAGATCTACCTGCCGGAGAAAATCAACAATCTTCGCGCGTCAGCTCTGCTTCACGACATAACAAAACGCGCAGATTTTGAAAAACAGTTGCAATACTGCGAAGAATTTGGTATAATAATAGGAAGCGATGATATGCTGTCCCCGAAGGTGTTCCACGCCGTCACCGGAGCTGCCGTGGCGGAGCGGGATTTTGCCGATATTGCGGACGAAGAGATTCTCTCCGGCATTCGCTGGCATACCACGGGGCGCGCCGGCATGACGGTGTTCGAAGCAATCATCTACCTTGCGGATTATATCGAACCGACACGGACGTTTGACGACTGCATCCGGGTACGCCGCTGTTTCTGGGACGGCATCCGGGAGGGCAGGGACAAGACAGAAGTTCTCCGCGACACCATGATCCTTTCCTTTGATCTGACCATTGAGAATCTGCTCCGGGAGGGTGCCCTGATTGACAAGGATACCATCGCGGCGCGGAATGCCTGCCTTGCGGAAAAGATGCGGAACGGGAACCACTGAGAAGAGCACACAATCGAAAGGTAATTTTTACAGGAATCTATGAAGCAGAACAATATCAACGGCGAAGACGATGTTTCCATGTACTATCCCGACGGGGACGCGGAACACATCGCACAGGATGACCACGACGATGCGTTTTTAAATCAGAACGCGAAGAAAAAGAAAAAGATCAAAAAGAGAAACGCCCGTCTCACCGGCGGACAGACTGCGCTGATCGTGGTGATTTTTGTCATTTATACGGCTGTGATCATCGCGGCATCGTGGCTGATTTTCTACCGTCCGGGCGGAAACCAGAACGACGACACCCTTCCTTTTGACACCAATCCCATCGAATCCGGCGGCGCGGAAACCGGTATCGGCGAACCTCCGCTGAATTTCGGAGACGATACCGCCGAACCCGTCACCGATCCCGATGAGACCGGAGACGCTGAAGAGACGGAAGAGCCTGTCAGCGAATATATTGTAAAAGAGGACGTTTACAACATCCTCGTCATCGGTCACGACGATACCGCGCTTCTTGCCGACGTTGTCATGATCGTCAACTGCGACGTGAAGAACAATAAAATTTCCGTCATGCAGATTCCGAGAGATACCCTTGTCACCATCGGCGTCTCCACCAACAAGAACAACGAAGCCTTCTCGCACTACTACATGAATGCGAAGTGGGAGGGCAACGAAGATCCCTATACCGAAGCCGGCGCACGGTACGAGCAGATGATCGAAAAGAGCCTCTGCATCAACATCCATCACCGCGTTGTCATGAATCTCAAGGGATTCCAGGCAATTGTCGATGCCATGGGCGGCGTCAGTGTGAATGTGCCGTACGACATGGTGTATGAAGATCCCGAACAGAACCTGTATATCAACATTCCGAAGGGATGGCAGCATCTCGACGGCTACAATGCCATGGGATTTGTACGCTACCGCGAAGGTTACGTGCAGGCCGACCTCGGACGTGTGAACGCGCAGAAAATCTTCCTCACCGCCATGGTCAATCAGGCGAAGGCTGTCATCAAGAACGTTGACGTCACCGCCATGACGAGTATGGCACAGGCGATTTTCAATTCCGTGAACACCAACCTGACCGTTTCCGATATCATGTATTACGCGAAGTTCATCCTGAACGTGGATCTGGAATCCATCAGCATGATGACCCTGCCCGGTGACCTTTCGTCCGACGGCTACTTCGTCATGAACCGCGCGGATACCCTCAAGGCGGTCAACGAATACTTCAACGTTTACGAAAAGGATATTGCCGACAACATTTTCGACCGCAGCTACACCTTCTGCTACACCGGCTTGCAGTACCTGTGCGATCTGTATTTCGCAGGAAGTGCAACCTACTTCGGAGAAGTGTACAGCGCGGACGACGTCAACTCCGGCTCCATCCACATCCCGCACACTTAATCAGAAAAAAATTACAATATCATAAATGGAGGAAACTATGGACACCGAAAAGACCCTGCTTCCCATCGAAGAAAACCTGACTGCTGAAAACCTTCAGAATCCCGAAACCCTTGCGAAATTCATCGTGTCGGTGCTCGACTCCAAGAAGGCGCGCGACATCAAGCTCCTGCACGTCGAAAAGCAGACCATCATCGCCGACTATTTCGTCATCTGCACCGGCAGCTCCCGTACACAGATCCGTTCCATCGCCGATGAAGTCGAATACAAGCTCAGCGCATACGGCATCGGTCCCGTTCACGTGGAAGGTGCTGACACCGGTATCTGGGTGCTCGCGGACTACAATTCCGTGATTCTGCATGTGTTCAACAGCGAATCGAGAGAATTCTACAAGCTCGAAAAGCTGTATCAGGATACCACCGAGCAGGACATCACCGAGCTCATCACCGAAGACTAATTTTTCATAATTTTCATAAAGGACATCACCATGAAATACGATTTTGACAGAATTGAGAAAAAATGGCAGGACAAATGGGAGGAGGCAGGCATCTTCCATGCACAGGAAGACTACTCCAAGCCCAAGTTCTACGGTCTGGTTGAATTCCCCTATCCGAGCGGCGCCGGCATGCACGTAGGTCACATCAAGGCTTACTCCGGCCTCGAAGTTGTGTCCCGCAAGAGAAGAATGCAGGGCTACAACGTTCTCTTCCCGATCGGATTTGACGCGTTCGGCCTTCCCACCGAAAACTCCGCCATCAAGTTCAACACCCATCCCAGAATCCTCACCGACCGCAACATCGAGAAGTTCTCCTCCCAGCTCAAGAGAGTCGGCTTCTCCTTCGACTGGACCCGCGTGATCGATACCACCGAAGAAAGCTACTATAAGTGGACTCAGTGGATTTTCCGCAAGATGTTCGACAACGGACTCGTATTCCGCGCGAAGACCCTCGTCAACTACTGCCCGCACTGCAAGGTCGTTCTTTCC
>JAFUQY010000364.1 GCA_017472105.1 Clostridia bacterium
CGCGGACAATCTTCTGATGTGGAAGCGCTCGATGCCGGAATTCACGTTCTTCACGCTCGGCAGCGGCTTTGTCTTCGCCACGAAAAACGAGCGGGATATCAAAAAACTGCACGCGAACTACAACGTCAGCAAGAAGAATGAAATCACCGCCGGATACATGGATCACGCTTTTTACAAAAATATGATGGAGTAATACCGTATGACAAAACAAAAAAACTACTACCCGCTTCTCGTGCTGGCGGCGGCTCTGCTGTTTTCGTTCGGCGGGTTTCTGCTCAAGCTGGTGACGTGGCATCCCATGGCGGTCAGTGCGGGACGTTCCATGGTGGCGGCGGTGGAAATCCTCGTCTACATGGCGATCCGGCGGCACAAGCTGGTCATCAACAAAGCGGTGCTTCTCGGCGGTGCGGCGATGGGGCTTTCCTCCACGTTCTACGTGCTTGCCAACCGCTTCACGACGGCTGCAAACGCGATTCTGATTCAGTTTACCGCGCCCATTTTCATCATCCTGTTCATGTGGATGATTTTCAAAGTGAAACCCGGCAGGCTCGATATCACGGCGACGGTGATTCTCTTCTCCGGGATGGTGCTCTTCTTCCTCGAGAGTCTCTCAGGCGAGGGCATGCTCGGGAACATCATGGCACTGCTCTCCGGGATTACATACGCGCTCGTTTTCATGATGAAGCAGTTTGACGGCTCGGATACGGTCTCGTCCGTGTTCGTGGGATGCGTCATTGCGTCCGTGCTCGGGCTTCCGTGGCTCGTGCAGGAGACGGAATTCACGGCGGTATCCGTCGGCGGCATGATCCTCATCGGGCTGATCCAGTTCGGTGCGCCGTACATCTGCCTCGCGGAAGGTCTGGTGGGTACGCCCCCGGTTGCGGCATCGCTGATCTCCATGATCGAGCCCGTCCTCAACCCGATTCTCGCGGCAATTGTGGTGCATGAGCGGCTCGGCGTGCTTTCCCTCATCGGTGCGGCGATTGTCATTGCGGGTTCGCTGATTTACAATGTGCTCAAGGAATACCTCAAACAGCGGGAAACGAAAACTGAACTTACACAGGAGTAATAACAATGGAACAGAAAACGGTACTGCTCACGCTCAAGTCGAAGCAGGTGATTGAAAATACCGAGCTGACACGCGCGGACATGGAAGACGCCTTCGACGACGGGGAATGGGAATCCGATACGGAAGAATTCCTCGACGAGTGGGAGGATGACGAATACTACGACGATGACGACTTTGAGGACGAAGAGGACGAGGACGACGGCGCGGTCCGCTATCCGAAGAAGCTGACGGAAGAGCTTCAGGCGCGGTTTGACAAGCTCATGGACGTCATTTTCCGCATGGAGGACGGGGACGAAGAGGACGAGGAATACTACGTGATGACCACGGAGGCGGTGATGTCCCGGTTCTCCGATGAGGACGGCGAGGTGATCGAGGTCACGTACGAGGAGAATCCGACCATGGACGACACGCAAACGACCCTGCGGTTCCACTCCGCGCATCCGGAATCCCTCGTGATTATCCGCAGCGGCGGGCTCGTGAATACGCTCATCTGCGAGAAGGGTGTGCGTCACGTGTCCTACTACAAGCCTGCGGGTCTGCCCCTGCCGTTCCCGATTCAGATGACGGTGTACACGCGCAGTTTCTCGGGCGGCATTGACTTCGAGAACGGCGGTCACGTTGAGCTGGATTACATGACCGCGATGCACGGACTCGACAAGCAGAAGACCGATATGAAGCTGACCGTGGTCCCGAGATAAGCGGATTTTGTCAGAAAAATTCAATATCTTGTGTCAGAGGTATTGACAGGATACCAGATACAGTGTATAATAGGGACAAGATCGGATGTTAAAATCCGTAAATGTGTCCTTCCTCCGCCCGCCGATGCGTCTTTTTGTGGCAGATGCGCGGCGGGTTTTTCTCTGCCTTTTTTCATAAAGCCGTACGGTTCCATGCGGAGCTGTGACGGCTTCTTTTTTTATGCTTTCCGGCGGTTTTGAAATTATGTCGAAAGTGTGAAATAAAATTTTGTTCGTGAAAATGGAAAATCTTAACATCCTCCATTTTACGGGTGAAATCGGGTTCATGAACGCATGTTCGGTGGGTGGAATCATCCCTTTTACGGCGGAAAACGGGGTGAAAAGTGGGAAATAATTTGTGAACAAGGGGTGAGAAAAAAGTGGGAAAAATTGAGGATGACAAACAGGTGTTCGATGTGATATACTATAAGCACAGCGGAAAACACAGCGGAAAGAAAGGAGGCAGCCGGTGAATACAGAAAACGGAACTTTGGGAGGGAACATCGGGAAGCGTCAGTGCGATGTGGCATACGCCATGGTGCGCTCCGGGAAGCCGGTGGAGGAAATCCTCGCACAGTACGCAGTCACCGA
>JAFUQY010000365.1 GCA_017472105.1 Clostridia bacterium
ATGCTCCATCGGAGAGTCGAACTCCGGACACCTTGATTAAAAGTCAAGTGCTCTACCTACTGAGCTACTGGGGCAAACCGGGAAAGTTCCCGACAGCCTTTGTATTATAGCACAGCAGGTGCGGTTTGTCAAGATGATTTGAAGAAAAAGTTTGGAAATTCGTTCGGAAATTTACGATTCTTCAAGGGTTCCCGAAGAAAATTCGGTATCCAGCAGGTCCGCAACGCCCGCGAGGATCATCACCAGTCCCTGCACGCGATGCGGTACGATCTCATACCGACCCTTCACGCGCTCATCCTCCCGTACAAGATCCGCCGCGATGAGGGGCTTGAGATGGTGATAGACCCGTCCGGGTGAGGTGAATTGCAAGGTTTCCATCAGGGACGCCGCGGACATCGGCTGACGGAGAAGGGTGATGAGAATGTTCAGCCGCTCCTGACTGCCGATACAGGCCAGCATTTTCTCAGTCCTGCCCGTCAGACCGATTTCCAGCAGCTCGTCGGTCGATTTTGATTTGTGTGCCCAGCTCGACTGATTGCCGCCCGACGCGAACACGCCGAGATAGGTCACGCATCCCGTCAGGTTCTCCGAGCCGCATTTGTCCTCGCATTCGCTCATGAGGGACATGATGTGCCCGTCGGGATGCATGTTCACCATTTTCTTCACGTGTCCTACCCGTTCGCCGCCGAAGCTGCCCGCAGGTTTTTCTTCCGTTTTGACGCCTGTAATCAACGCTTTCAGCTCCGCGATTTCCTCACGCAGTGCGTCGATTTCGGCACCGTAGTCACGATTCTGTTCCATGATAGGCTCCTTTATGATTGAAATTCCGCAATTCCGGATTTGCGTAATCTGATTATAGCACAGTTTGGTTGGTTTGTCAATACGGAAAACCGGAAAAACAAAAACTCCGGCCGCCGAATTTTCGGAAAACCGGAATTTTTGTGTGAACAGTAGACAAATATTACGGGATCAGCCGCGTGAGGACGCATGGAGATCCGCCAGACGTTCGGCTTCATCTCTGCGGTGCTGATCTTCGAGCGCTTCGTGGAGCCAGTTCATGACCTCTTCGTTGACGGCACCCTCGACATACGCCGCTTCGATCTGGGAATGCAGATACGTGATGTACGGCATCATGATTTTCAGATAGTGCCAGTCCAGCTCACCTTCGATCACCTTGCCGAACAGGGCAGTCTTGGATTTTTCGTCGAGCAGAGGAATCAGATGCTCCATCAGACTGTATTCTGCCTCGCCTTCGAGGGAATCAAAATTCGCGTTGCGGATCATTTCCGCCGTGCCGGAGTCGTTCAGATACTGGGACAGCTCCACGACCTTGGAGATATCCACACCGTGCACCGCCAGCTTGGACGAAATCTTCTCCAGTGTGCTCGGTCGGAGAAGCGGCGCGAGATTCATCACATCGTCCATGCTGTCGGCAAGGGTTTCGTTTCCGCGCGCCAGCTCACCGAGAACGCGGGATTCACCGTCCGTGGGTTCGCCTGCCGCAATCAGCTCATCAAGAGAAACACCGAACACCTCCGCGATGCTCACAAGAATCGAAACGTCCGGAAAACTGTCGCCGACCTCGTACTTGGACACCGCCTGACGGGTAATGTTCAGCCGCTCCGCGAGTTCCGACTGGGTCATGTCCGCCTTTTTCCGGAGCAGGGCAATATAGCCGCCGAATTTCTGCGTGTTAAAGATAGTAATCACACCCTTTTATCAAAATGGAACCTTGCAAGTTTCACTGTACCTATTATAACAGAAGATTTGATTCCGGTCAAGCAAAGCATAGTTGCACAAATCTGTTGCAAAATGCGCCGCGGTGTGTTATAATCTTTGTATATCGCACAGGAGGTACCGGATTGTGAAAGTTTTCCCGCTGTATGAAAATCCCGACAGACTCGACGTTTACATCGATTATTTCCAGTCAAAATGGGCGACACCTGACAGCATGATGGTCTACGCCGACTGCCTCCGCCACGGAAAATCGCCCGATCGTCTGCCCGCGTGGTATCTTCTCATGGATTCGGACACCTTCGATCCCGGAAGAATTGCCGGATGCGCGGGTCTGATACCCAACGATTTCATCAGCCGCATGGATCTGTATCCGTGGCTGTGCGCACTGCTTGTGGAGCCGGAATACCGCGGAAACAACCACGGCAGTCTGCTGATTCACAGAGCCATCGAAGATGCGGCACGGATGGGGTTTGATTTCATCCACTGCGCGACCGATCACTGCGGCTATTACGAGCATTTCGGCTTTGAATTCACCGGCACCGGCTGGCATCCGTGGGGCGAAACCTCAAGGATTTACAGCCGTCCGACAACTCTCTGAAAGGAAACACTATGTATTATCTGTCATTTCCCGGGCTTGGGATCGACCCGTTCCACATCGACAAGACTGCGTTCTCCGTTTTCGGACGCGACGTTGCGTGGTACGGCATTCTCATCACCTTCGGCATGGTGCTGGCGGTGCTGTGGGCGATCCATCTTGCCAAATTCGAGGGCATTTCCTTCGATGACATCACGGATTTTGCCTTCATCGTCATCGTCTGCGGCGTCATCGGCGCGCGTCTGTATTACGTGATCTTCTCATGGGAAGACTACGGCTGGGTCACCGCTGCTGTCTCGGACGGAACGCTGCTCAGCACGATTCTGGCGTTTTTCAAAAATCTGTGGGCAACCTTTGTCAACATCATCGCCATCTGGAACGGCGGTCTTGCCATCTACGGCGGCGTCATCGGCGGTCTCATCACAGCGGTGGTTTACTCGAAGATCAAGAAGGGCAAGGTCCCGTTCATCAAGCTGTTTGATATTCTCGTCCCCTGCGTGCTCATCGGTCAGGTCATCGGACGCTGGGGCAACTTCATCAACATCGAAGCGTACGGCGGAGAAACCACACTCCCGTGGCGCATGGGCATCCACTACGCGTTCAGCGAAGCATCCGCGGCGGCAGGTCTGTGGGATTTCAAGAAATTCGTGCATCCGACGTTCCTGTACGAATCCCTGTGGAATCTCATCGGTCTGTGCATCATCATCGCGATTTATAAAAAGAAGAAATTCGACGGACAGATTTTCTGCTCTTACCTCATCTGGTACGGCTTCGGGCGCATGCTCATCGAAGGACTCCGTACCGACAGCCTCATGATCGGCGCTCTCCGCGTGTCACAGTGCGTCGGTGCGGTTTCCGTGATCCTCGGCGTGACCCTGATGACCGTCATGCTCAGACGCGTGAAGACAAAGGCGGCGGAACTCAGATCGGAAGAAGAATACAAGCCGGTTTATGAAGACCTCAGCGCCGGCGGATCGGATAAAACGGAGGAATAACATGGCACACATCATCGACGGCAAAGTGATTTCGGCAGCGGCAAGAGCGGATATCGCAAAGCGCGGCGCAGAATTTGAAGCACGCACGGGGATCAAGCCCGGTCTCGCGGTCGTAATCGTCGGAGAAGACCCCGCTTCCAAGGTCTACGTCCGCAACAAGAAGAAGGGATGCGAGGAAGCCGGATTCTACTCCGAGGTTCACGAAATGCCTGCCGATACTACAATGGACGCGCTTCTCGCGAAACTGGAGGAGATCAAGGCGAACGACAAGATCCACGGCATTCTCGTGCAGCTCCCGCTTCCGAAGCATCTGGACGAGACCGCGGTCATCAACGCCATCCCGCCGGAAAAGGACGTGGACGCATTCCATCCCGTCAACACCGGCAAAATCATGATCGGCGATTACAGCTTTCTCCCGTGTACACCCGCGGGCGTGATGAAAATGCTCGAATACGAAAACATCGACGTGACCGGCAAGGAATGCGTCGTCATCGGCAGAAGCAACATCGTCGGCAAACCCATGGCGATGCTCCTGCTCCACGCGAACGGAACCGTAACCGTGTGCCATTCGAGAACGAAGAACCTCGCTGACGTCACCCGCCGTGCGGATATTCTCGTTGTCGCAATCGGAAAAGCGAACTTCGTCACCGCGGACATGGTGAAGGAAGGCGCGGTTGTCATCGACGTCGGCATGAACCGCAATGCGGAAGGCAGGCTCTGCGGCGACGTGGATTTCGAAAACGTGAAGGAAAAAGCGTCCGCAATCACACCCGTTCCCGGCGGCGTAGGCGTCATGACCATCACGATGCTTCTGGAAAACACGCTCCGCGCGGCTGAACTTGCGGCGGAAACAGGGAAGTGAAAATTGCACAAATTCCCCGCATAAGCGCACGGATTTTTCTAAAATCAACCATGCATATTTCCGAAAATTCCAATTGACAAAAATCTCCCGCAGTGGTATAATATCATCTGACGCATGATGCCGGGTCCCAAACAGCGTATGCTTACCCGCTCAGCGATTTCTCAAAAGAAAGTGAGGTGCTTTTCAGAATGTTTGCAATCATTGAAACAGGTGGAAAGCAGTACAAGGTTAACGAAGGAGATATCATCTTCATCGAAAAGCTCGAAGCAGCAGAAGGCGAAAAGGTTACCTTTGATAAGGTTCTCGCTGTTGCTACCGACGACGGATTCAAGTCCGGCAAGCCCACTGTTGAA
>JAFUQY010000366.1 GCA_017472105.1 Clostridia bacterium
TCACGCCGGATGTGGGGTGTCTCGCCTCATGCGGAGGTCGCACGCCTCATCCGTCACGGATTTTCAATCCGCGCCACCTTCCCCGGCTGCGTTTGTTCGGTTTAAACTTTCCGTGCCTGCACGGGGAAGGCTCACGACCGTACGTCCGGGTGCACAGTGGGATGTATTATCTTCTCTTACGTTTGTTTTTCTTCCGGGGATGCAGTCAGACGAGCGACGTTTAGCCTTCCCCGTGCAGTCGCGTGAAGTTTCAACTGCAAAAACGCAGCCGGGGAAGGTGGCGCGGATTGAAAATCCGTGACGGATGAGGCGTGCGACCTCCGCATGAGGCGAGACACCCCACATCCGGCGTGAACCCAAATCGTGCCATGAACCCCACACCCGGCAACCCCACATCAATTCAACGAGGTATCATAATGCAGTACAACATAACCGACCCTGCAACCCGGACGGAGCTGCTCCAGCGGATGCTGCGGTATCTGGCGCTGGCGAAGGATCTGCCGGGACTGCTTGTGTCCGTGGACGGGGTCTACAACGAAGAGACGCGGCAGGCGGTGCGGAATTTCCAGCAGTCGGCGCAGATTCCGGTGACCGGGATCACGGATCTGGAAACGTGGAACGCGGTTGCGGCGATGTACACGGACGAACGGGATCTGCGCATGCCCGTGCTGCTCCGCGTGATTCCCGATGACCGGGATTTTGCGTCGGATCCGGGGGAGAGATCGGACACGGTGCTGATTTTGCAGGTGCTTCTCGGCGCGCTCCGGCGGATCTACGACTACCCGGCGGTTCCGCTGTCGGGTGTGTACGGCCCGCAGACCGCAGATGCCGTCCGGGAAATCCAGCGCATCGCCGGCATGGCACAAACCGGACGCGCGGATCGTCAGACGTGGAGGCGGATCGCGGAGGAGTACGAAGGAGGGAAGAGTGAATAGGGAAGAGGGAATAGGTGAAGGGACGGGAAAAATCCAATTTAAGGTGTTTCCTATGTCAGCAAGCCGGACGCCACGCTTGTGTCATTCAGAGGGCGAAAATCACTGAAAATTAAAACAGAACATCGTGCCCGAAGAATCTGTGTACATCCTGTTCAGATTGGCAGATGTCCGTGGTATTCATTATTTTTCAAGTGAAGGTTACTCACGAGCGCCCGTATCAATAAGTCTGCACAAATATTATGAATGCAAATTGTTTGTTCCAGCAAAGTGAGTACCCTTCAGCCGAATAATCCTGATAACCACGGACATAATGCAATCGGAATAGGGCGTGCACAGATTCTTCGGGCAGGATGTTGGGTTTATATTGTTCGGATAGCCCGCCCTCTGAATGACAGGGGATAACGTTGGGTTTGCTGACATAAAACATGCGAAAAGGTGAGAGGCGGTTTCTGACCAATCCCTGCGATTCTCTGACCAATCCCGCAAAGTCAAAAACTTCAAAAAACTGCGATTCCGTGAGAAAAACGGAGAAAACAGCATGCTAATTCGTTCTAATCGGCTTTCATCGGGTGAAATTTGACTTTCTTTGACTTTGACTTTCCCTGACTTTCGGTGTAAAATAGAGACACAATGAAGGTCAGGGAAGATCAGAAAGTCAGAAAAGATCAGTCGATCCCCTGCGAAGGACAAAGGAGAGAGAACGAATGCTGTTATCGGATCACATTGCGCGGCTCATCAACGAAATGCTGGAGGAAGGCGGCGGACAGGCTGAGGTGAGGCGGAATGACCTCGCGGCGAAGCTGGGATGCGTGCCGAGCCAGATCAACTACGTCATCACCTCACGCTTCACGCCGGAGCGCGGCTACGTCACCGAAAGCAGGCGTGGCGGCGGCGGGTACATCCGGATTGTGCGGGTGCAGATGTCGAAGAACGAGTACCTGATGCACTTTTTCCAGGCAGTCGGACGGGAGGTCAGCGAAACCGAAGCCCGTGCGTACCTGACCAACCTTGCCGAGCACGGCTGCATGACCTCCCGCGAAGCCGCGATTGCATTACAGGCGATGACGTCGCTGGATGTATGCCCGGCGGAAAAACGGGACATGCTCCGCGCGGAAATGATGCGGAAGGTGATTATGCTGCTCATGATGGAGTGAAGCATAGGAAAAGAGAAGAGATAAGAGAGAAAAGTGAAGAGAATCGGAAAAAAATGCTCCGCATTTTAAATTTGATTGTAGGGCAGGGGTTTACCTCCTGCCGCGGAGTTAGACCGTACCACACCCTGAGAAATTGGAGGAATCACCATGCTGTGTGAAAAATGCAAAACCAATGAAGCGACATACCATTACCACGAAAACGTGAACGGGGCGGAGAAGACGTACCACCTGTGCCGGACATGCCGGGATGAGCTGGAAAAATCCGGGGAAATCGGCGGCTCGGATCTCGCGATGCACCCGCTGTTCGAGTCGTTTTTCGCCGATCCGATGGGAGGATCCCTGCTGAACTCCCTGTTCGCGCCGGTGCAGAGCCGGATGCCGACGGCGGAGAAGAAATGCACCTGCGGGATGACTCTGCGGGAATTCTCGAGAACCGGCATGGCAGGCTGTCCCGCTTGCTGGGAGACATTCGGCCGGGAGCTTGCCCAGACGATCGCCGGCATCCACGGAAAGACCGCCCACACCGGACGGGTTCCTGCGAAGATGCGGGAGAAGCTCTCCGTGAAGCAGCGGATTGAGGAGCTGGAACGCGAACGTGCGGATGCGGTGAAAAACGAAAACTACGAACGCGCCGCGCAGATCCTGGATGAACTGAAGCAGCTGCGGGAAGAATAAGAAATAAGTAAGAGTGAAGAGGGAATAAGGAAGAGGTAAAGGGGATATACATGCGGTTTGCGTAGAGGCGTGCAGTTCAGACCGCGGCGGGAACCCACCCATCGAAATTTTCCCTTCCTATTTAATATAACATAACAAAGGAGCATACAATATGTGGTATCATAACAACGGTCCGGAGCGCGATGTCGTACTCAGCTCACGGGTGCGGATTGCGCGGAATCTGGCGGGGTATCCGTTCGGCGCGCGGCTGACTGAGGAGATGACCCGCGAAATCATCGACAAGGTATCGTCCGTTTTCCGCGGGCGTGACGGCTGGGAAATCGCGGACATGACGGGCGTGGGGCATGTGGAAAAGGCGTCCCTCACCGAGCGGCACATCATCAGCCGGGAATTTGCAGAGCGTCGCGGCGCGTCCGTGCTCATCCGCAACATTGCGAAAAACGTGTACATCATGGTGCCCGAGGAAGACCACATCCGCATTCAGGCGATCACGGCGGGATTTGACCTCACCGGTGCATACGACGCCGTCACCGAAGCCGAAGCGATGCTGGACGACGCACTGGAGCTCGCGTTTGACGAGAATTACGGCTACCTCACCCACTGCCCGACCAATCTCGGCACGGGAATGCGCGCGTCGGTGATGCTCCATCTGCCCGCTCACGGAAAGGCAATCCGCTCCCTTGCGGCACAGCTGAACCAGATCGGACTCACGATGCGCGGGATGAGCGGCGAGGGTTCGGCGGCGGATGCGGCACTGTGCCAGATCTCCAACCGGATCACCCTCGGCGTGACGGAAGAGGAAATTCTCGCGAAAACCGAAAAAGCGGTCAGCCGGATCATCGACGCCGAGCGGGAGCTGAGAGGGAAAATCACGGGCGACGCGCTCTCCGATCTCTCCGACAAGGTCATGCGCGCCTGCGGAACTGTCATGTTCGCCGACCGGATTGCATCCGCGGAAATGCTCGCGCTGTATTCGACCATGCGTCTCGGCAGTGCCATGAAGCTCGCGGCAATCCCGCAGGAAAAGCTCGACGAAGCCCTCTTCACCTGCATGCCGAACACGATCCTCACCGAAAACGCCGACGCGAAAACCACCGCCCAGCGCGACCGCATCCGTGCCGACCGGATGAGAACCATCATCGGCGAAATGACCCGCGCGGCATGCAAAGGGATAGAATGAGGGAAGAGGGAATAGTGAAGAAGGAATAGGTAGACGGATTGCATGTTCCACAGCATCGCCGGCAGAAAAACGAAATTTTACGTCAAACCTAACCAAAACACCCGTAGGACTGCGGGACGGACAACCAAAGAAGCCTTCCCCGTGCAGGTACGAAAAGTCTAAGCCGGACGAACGCAGCCGGGGAAGGTGGCGCGGATTGAAAATCCGTGACGGATGAGGCGAGAACCCGGATAGAGGCGAGAACCCGGATGAGGCTTGCAAATACCGTCGGACGAAAACCTTCCCTAAAACCACACCACCACCCCCGAAAGGAGAAACATCACATGAACATCGGATTTACCAAAAAGGCACAGAACGTACTCAACCGCGCGTTGTCGGCGGCATCGGAGCTCGGGCATACCTGCGTCGGGAGCGAACATCTTTTACTCGGTCTGCTTGCCGAGCGGGACAGCGTTGCCGAAAAGGTCCTCACCGGACGCGGCGTCACTGCCGATAAAGCGCGTCAGCTCATTATTGACAACGTCGGCGTCGGGCAGAGAACCCATCTGACTGCCGCGGATATCACACCCAGAACCAAGAAAATCATCGAATCCTCCGCGTCCGCTGCCATTTCCATGGGGCACGGCTACATCGGAACGGAGCATCTTCTGCTCGCGATGGCGGACGAGGGCGAGTGCTTTGCCGTCAGTCTCATGAACGAGATGGGCGCGTCCCCGGCGGATATCCGGCGTGATGTCCTCTCCTGCTTCGGCTCGGCGGAAACCGGTGAAAAATCCGGCGGCGGCGCTCAGAAATCCGCAAAATCCGCTGACGAAGGGCTCCGCGATGCACCGACGCTGACCCAGTACGGCAGAAATCTCTGCAAAATGGCGAAGGAGGGCAAGATCGACCCCATCATCGGGCGCGACAACGAAACCTCCCGCGTCATCCAGATTCTCTCCCGCCGGACGAAGAACAATCCCTGCCTGATCGGGGAACCCGGTGTCGGCAAAACCGCCGTCGTCGAGGGACTTGCGCAGAAAATCGCAGACGGTGCCGTTCCCGATACGCTCCGCGGCAAAATCATCGTCACGCTCGATCTTTCCGCGATGATTGCGGGTGCAAAATACCGGGGCGAATTTGAGGAGCGCATGAAAAACGTCATGGACGAGGTCCGCAAGAACCCGCAGATCGTCCTGTTCATTGACGAAATCCACACGATCATCGGCGCGGGCGGTGCGGAAGGTGCGGTCGATGCGGCAAACATCATCAAGCCGGCTCTCGCGCGCGGGGAAATGCAGGTGATCGGCGCAACGACCATTGACGAATACCGCAAGCACATCGAGAAGGACGCGGCACTGGAGAGACGGTTCCAGTCGGTGATGGTCGGTGAACCCACGCCGGAGGAAGCCGAAAAAATCCTCCTCGGACTGCGCGACAAATATGAAGCACACCACAAGCTGAAAATCACGGACGAAGCGGTGAAGTCCGCCGTTGCCCTGTCCGTGCGCTACATCGGCGACCGCTACCTGCCCGACAAGGCGATTGACCTCATCGACGAAGCCGCGAGCCGGAAACGGATTTCCGCTTTTACGCCTCCGGAGGACGTCCGCGAGCTGGAAACGAGGCTCAAGGCGGTCACGGCGGAGAAGGAGGAGGCAATCCTCGGCGAAGACTACGAAGCGGCGGCGAGACTGCGGGACGAGGAAAAGCGGCTCACGGACGAAATGGCGGCGAAAAAGGACTCCGCGGGCGTGAAATCCGACGGGGAACTCTCGATTGACGACAGCGACATTGCGGAAATTGTGACCTCGTGGACGGGAATTCCGGTGAAAAAGCTGGCGGAAGAGGAAGGCGAGCGGCTCCTGAATCTCGAAAACATCCTCCGGGAGCGCGTGGTCGGACAGGACAGTGCCGTTGAAGCGGTCGCGCGTGCCATCCGACGGGGCAGAATGGGGCTCAAGGATCCGAACCGTCCGACGGGATCGTTCATCTTCCTCGGCCCGACGGGTGTGGGCAAAACGGAGCTGTCGAAGGTGCTGGCGGAAGTCATGTTCGGCGACCGGGATGCCATGATCCGCATCGACATGTCCGAATACATGGAAAAGCACAGCGTGTCCCGGCTCATCGGCTCACCTCCGGGCTACATCGGCTACGACGAAGGCGGACAGCTGACCGAGCAGATCCGGAGACGCCCGTACTCCGTGGTGCTGTTTGACGAGATCGAGAAGGCGCACCCGGACGTATGGAGCATCCTTCTCCAGATTCTGGAAGACGGCATCCTGACCGATTCGCAGGGACGGCGGGTGGATTTCAAGAACA
>JAFUQY010000367.1 GCA_017472105.1 Clostridia bacterium
AAACGAGCTTTTGGGGGCCGTGGTTAGCTCTACCTGCTGAAATCGAATGCTGCAACAGAAGGATGGCTGACAGTCTTTCGCACGGACGTGGTTAGTCCAAGGAGGATTACGTTAGTCCATTGCTCCTTCTATTGTAGCTTCAACATGAGAACGAATAAAGCATACCTGGTTTGGTATGCTTTACCCGGCAAATATTATTGTAACAGGAGAATTATGATTACAGAAACATTCATCAAATGGGCACTGCCTTTTCTCTGCGGAGGCGTAATTTCGCTTGCGGCGGCGTATGTGAAGACCCGCTTCAGGCGTGACAAGGCGATCTCCGATGGGGTACAGTGCCTCCTGCGTGCGGAAATCATCGCCTGCCACGAACGATACGAAGCCGACGGACGCTGCCCGATCTACGCCAAGGAATCCCTCAGGCGTGTGTACGAGGCATACCACGCGCTCGGCGGCAACGACATCGCGACGGCACTGTACGAAGAGACGCTTGCACTCCCGGACGGAAAGGAGGCGGAAACATGATGCCGTACAGCGGAGTTTTCCGGATTGCAAGTCCCTACGGCAGCCGAACCGATCCCATCACCGGGGAGTCAGGCGCATGGCACGGCGGGATTGATCTCGTCGGCGTCACGTCGAAGGAAATCCGTGCGGTCACCGGCGGTACGGTTCTGCGCTCGCGGATGGTGACGGACAGGACGAACCGCACGTGGGAATGGGGCAATTACGTCTCGGTCGCAGGGGATGACGGGCTCACGTACTACTACTGCCATCTCTCCGCGCGCCATGTCACAGCAGGGGAATACGTTGCAGCCGGGCAGATCATCGGTCTTGAGGGCTCGACGGGACGCTCCACCGGATCCCATCTGCATTTGGAAGTTCGCCGTGCCGACGGAACCACGGTGAGTCCCGCAGATGTGCTCGGAATCCCGAACGAAGCCGGGTATGTGCACGAGCCGACCGGTGCGAATCCGTGGGCGGAAGATGCGGTGCGCTGGGCGACGGAAAACGGAATCCTGCTCGGCGACGGTGAAGGAAACCTGATGCTGGATCAGCCGTGCACGCGGGAGGATGCGGTTGTATTTCTGCACCGGATGCATATGATGATGCAGAAGAAAAACTGAGGAAAGGAGAAATCTGCATGAAGGAACTTGTGAGAAAGCTGTCGTCCCGGAAGCTGTGGGCGGCGGTTGCGGGTCTTGCGGTCGGCATTGCGGCGGCGTTCGGTCTTGAGGAAAACGACTGGGCGCAGATCGCAGGGGTTGTGACCTCGGCAATCTCCGTCGCGTCCTACATTTTCGGAGAAGCGGAGATCGACGCGGCACGGATTTCGGCGGACAAATAATCCCGATTCCGGTTGCCAAATCCGCAAAAATGTGATATACTGACACCAGTAATTCACGAAACGAGGACGAAACGATGGATACAAAAATCACCATGCTGCCCGGGGAACACTGGTACGGACTGGCGACGATTCACGGCACGAAATTCCCGCTGAACGCGCAGTCGGTTTACTCCTGGCATCCGACGAAGAACTACACCGGCAATCAGGAAGCGCCGATTCTGCTTTCTTCCGCCGGACGGTATCTCTGGAGTGACAAACCCTACGATGTCGATATCGAAAACGGCGTGATCTCGGTCACGGGTGCCGCGGACGATTTTGTGCTCTCCGAGGGTCACGGAAATCTGAGAGCGGCGTTTCTCGATGCATCGGCGAAGCATTTCCCGGCAAACGGTGAGATTCCGCCGGAGAATTTCTTCATTAAGCCGCAGTACAACACATGGGCGGAGCTGATCTATGACCAGAGTCAGGCGAGCATACTCCGCTACGCGCACGGAATTGTTGACAACCACATGCCGCCCGGAATTCTCATGATCGACGACGGCTGGATGGACTACTACGGCGGCTGGCGGTTCAACGGACACACCTTCCCGGATGCAAAAGCGATGCTGGACGAACTGCACGCGCTCGGGTTTGAGGTGATGCTGTGGATCTGCCCGTTCGTGTCTCCCGACTCGCCGGAATTCCGTCATCTCTCGTCAAAGGGATACCTCGTGTGCAATGCTGACGGATCCGTTGCCATCCGGAGCTGGTGGAACGGCTACTCCGCGGTGCTGGACCTGTCCAATCCCGGATGTGCCGAATGGTTCGACGGCGTTCTCGGTGGTCTCATGGAGCTGGGTGCGGACGGATTCAAGTTTGACGCGGGCGACGTGTACTCCTACCGCGATGACGACGTCACGTACGGCGGGGTCTCCGCTCACGATCAGTGCGAGCTCTGGGCAAAGCTGGGGCTGAAATACCGCTACAACGAATACCGCGCGACCTACAAATGCGCCGGACTGCCGCTCGTGGAACGTCTCTGCGACAAGGCACATCAGTGGAGCTCCGTGTCCCGGCTCATTCCCGACGCATTGCAGCAGGGGATCATGGGCTACCCGTACGTCTGTCCCGACATGATCGGCGGCGGATCGTTCACGGATTTTCTGCCCGGCGCACCGTCACTCAAGCCCGCACTGTTCGCGAGATATGCACAGGTCGCGGCGCTGATGCCCATGATGCAGTATTCAGCGGCACCGTGGCGGGTACTGGATGAGGAACACGCGGAATACTGCCGTGCGGCGGGTCGGATTCACGTGAAATTTGCGGAGAAGATCATCGCTCTGGCACGTCACGCATCCGTCACCGGCGAGCCGATCATGCGGTATCTCGAATATGTCTTCCCGCATCAGGGCTTTGAGGCTGTCACGGACTGCTTCATGCTCGGCGATGACGTTCTGGCGGCTCCCGTGGTATCCGACGGGGATGTGACGCGGAAGCTCCGTCTGCCGGAAGGTGTGTGGGAATACGTGGACGGCACGGTTTACGAAGGCGGTGAGGTTGAAGTGCCCGCGCCCATCGACGTCCTGCCGTATTTCATCAGAAAATAAGCGAAAAAACACCCGGGAGCCGGTTGGATGAGGACTGGCTTCCGGGTTTTATGTACCCCTGCGGCGGGTGGAAATTTTTCTATACATTTTTTGGAGAAAATGTTTTGCTTTGGTGTTTGGTGTTCTGCCGCAGGTTTCGGGTACATCTGCATTATATCATAAAAAATGTAACGTGTCAAGTTGCAAAAGTGAGAAACTGCGTTATTGAATTGCACATCCGCGTATAATAAAATATATATAAAGATAAAATTGTACAACGGAGGGGCATATGCAGAACGGATTTTTCGACCGGTACCGCCGGCTTGGGCTGAACATTGCCTATTACCGGAAGCTGCGCGGATTTTCTCAGGAGAAGCTGGCGGAAATCGTGGACATCAGCCGTACGCACATGAGCCGGATCGAAACAGCGGACTGCGCGGTCTCCCTTGACGTGATTTTCGCACTCGCGGACGCGCTGGGTGTGGAGACATGCAAACTGTTCGAAAACAAAGAATAACAGCACCTCAGTGAAAAATCAAGGTGCTGTTTTGTTTATTCCACTCCGATCTCCCGGGCGGCGGCGTGCCAGTATTCCTCCGGCGGAACGGTGTAAATCCCGTCTTCGCGTGCACGGCGGTAGGCAATGGTCGCGCACTGTGCCGGGTAATCGCGCCGGTCGGTGATGGATTTTTTCACGCAAGCCGACCACACCGGTGCAAGCTCGGTCAGCCCGGACGCATCAAACTCGCGCAGGAATCCCGCAAGATCGTACGTCACATGCGTGCAGATCCGGGAAGTGTCGCGCGTCCAGCGTCTTCCGGTGCAGCGGAGCACGGTCATCACACTGGAGTCGTTTCTGTCCTGCGGAATCCCGAGACTCGGACAGACAAGGAGCGTCTTGCCGTACCGGTCATAGCGTACAGTCCGGTGCGCGTGTCCGCAGAGAATCATGTCCCCGGCGGCGTGCTTCATGGCATCCCGGATTTTTTCGTCGTTCCCGATGATCCAGTCCTTGGTTTTCGTCGGAGACGCGTGACATGCCGTAATCACGGGACAGCCGGGCAGGGCAATGTCAACAGATGCGGGCAGTGCTTCAATGAAATCGAGATCGTCCTCGGTCAGCTCGCCGTAGGTGTAGAGAAGCGCACCCGAGCCCGATCCGGGAATCCAGCCGTCGTCCCTGTTCTCACGCAGAGCCTGCCGGTGGGCGATGAGGTAATCTTCCCGGTTCCCGCGCACCATCCATGTCGGAAAACGCCGCCGGAGTCCGTAAATCAGCTCCATGGTGCGGCGCGGATGCGGACAGTCCGTGATGTAGTCGCCAAGCAGAACAACGCCGTCCGGTGCGAGTACGTCGATGCGGTGAACGGCGGCTTCCAGTGCGGCGTAATTTGCGTGAATGTCAGCGAGAACAACGATGGTCATGGCGGATCCTTTCTGAGTCTGTTTATTTTATATAATTATATCACATCCCGCGGCGGGATACAACAAAAATCCGGTTTCCCGGGAATTTTCCCGACAGAAAACCGGATTTGTTATGTTTTTTAGAAATTACAGAGCGTTCCTGTCAGCCTTGAGCTTGGCTTCTTCTTCCGCCTGAACGCGTGGATCGAAGTTGAGCATGGGCTTGACATCCTTGCCCTTGATCCGGCGGTCGATGTAGTTCTTCGTGAGAAGCATGACCACGGGAGAGAGGGAGGCAACACCGATCAGGTTGGGGATCATCATCAGACCGTTGAAGGTGTCGGAGATGTCCCATGCGAGGGAGGATGTCATCACTGCACCGGACATAATCATCACGGTGAAGATCACCTTGTAAACGATGGTAGCCTTGGTGCCGAAGAGGTATTCCCACGCCTTGGTGCCGTACTGGGACCAGCCGAGAACGGTCGTGAACGCGAAGAGGAATACGGTGACTGCGATGAACATGCTGCCGATATTCACATTGCCGATCTTGAAGATGGTGTCGAATGCGGTGCCGACGAGGGTTGCATCGGTTGCGCCTGCCACGAGTTCGCCGGTTTCGAGATTGATGACGCCGGAGGTGAGGATGGTGAGCGCGGTCATGGTGCAGACGACCATGGTGTCCGCGAATACTTCAAAGATACCCCACATACCCTGACGGACGGGTTCCACAACATTGGAGGAGGAGTGAACCATAACGGAGGAACCGAGACCTGCTTCGTTGGAGAAGATACCTCTCTTGAAGCCCTGGGTCATTGCCTTGGAGATCAGCACGCCCGCAGCACCACCCCATATGGCATCACCCTTGAACGCCATCGTGAAGATTGCGCCGAATGCGGGGAGGATCTGACCGATGTTGGTGAAGATGATGATGAGGGAGCCGAGAACGTAGAGAACAACCATCACGGGAACGATCTTTTCGGCAACTTCCGCAACTCTCTTCAGACCGCCGACGATGATGACAGCGGCAAGAATCAGCAGAACAACGCCGATGAGAACTGCGTAAAGGGTGGTTTCACCGAACACGGGAGTTTCGAGTGCGGGAATTCTGAACGCGGATTCGATGTTGGCAACGATCTTGTTGACCTGACCCATGTTGCCGATACCGAAGGACGCAAGAATAGCAAAGACCGCGAAGAGGATTGCAAGTACCTTGCCGACGACCTTGCAGCCCTTGTAGTGGCCGAGACCGTCCTGCAGGAAGTACATGGAACCGCCGGACCATTCATTGTTGATGTTCTTGCGGCGATAGAAGATACCGAGCACGTTTTCGGAGTAGTTGGTCATCATACCGAAGAATGCGGCAACCCACATCCAGAACACGGCACCGGGACCGCCGATCACGATTGCCGTAGCGACACCGGCGATATTGCCGACGCCGACGGTGGCAGCAAGCGCGGTGCAGAGCGACTGGAACTGGGAGATGGTCTTGTCCTTGGTGTGACCGGAGACGTCTTTCGAGAGGATTGCGCCGAGGGTGTTCTTCATCCAGTGTCCGATGTGGGAGACCTGGAAGAATTTTGTGAGAACGGTCATGAGCACGCCGGTGCCGAGCAGGATCCAGATGCCCAGTCTGACCCAGACGAAATCATTGATGATGCTGTTGACGTCGGTTACGGTTTGAATAAAGTTTTCCATTTGTATGCCTTTCTGTGAAGGAAATTTTGGATGGAGAGCCCGGCAGGAACAAAAAAACGACCCGCCGAAGCAGCCCGCATACAAGGAAAGGGTGGATGCCGCCGTACCGGAAAAGCAAAAACTTCCCCTGTACGGTAGTATGACTCTGTCCTTTTGCCTGAGAGATTGGGGATGAACCCTTGCACCTTCGGCACTCACGCAGGGTGAGCTTCTCCAGAGTACGATCCGCCGTCAGTCCTCATGTCAGTGACATACCTGAGAGTTTTACTCCTTCGGCGCGGTTTCCCGGCTTTCCTGACGGCATCAGCTCGCACGTATTTGATTGCACATATTTTATCACACTGCACAACGGAATGCAATACACAGAAATGACAGAGTATTTCAATGCACTGCCGCGAAAATTGCATCATTTGCACAAAAGATGCATCAAATCCGATAACCGGCACAGCGGAAACATCGGACTGAACGGCAAAAAACGGAAATGCGGAGTGAATAATTTTGCGCATACCTGTGAAAACTTTGGAAAGACAAGCGTTTTCTCATCGTTTTTTAATCTTCCGTCAGCGGTTTTTCATGTTCTTTTCATTGATTTGCAGCGGCATGCGCGGTATAATAAAGGTATAAAAACACCCGGCAGGACTGACATGAAATCCATTTACCTTATCCTCACCCGCTCGACATCCGTTGCATCCGCGCTCATCGGACATTTCACGGACGAGCCGTACACGCACGTATCCATCGCATTCGAACCGTCCTCTCCCGTCATGTACAGCTTTGCGCGGCGGTATGCCCGTCTTCCGCTGCCCGCAGGACTTGTCGAGGAACGCATGGACGGCGGATTTTACCGGACGCAGGGGAACATTCCCTGTGCAGTGCTCCGTCTCGACGTGGACGACCGTACATATTACCGTGCCCGGAACCGGGTTGCGAACATGCTTATCCGGCGGCAGGAGTACCGGTATTCCATCCTCGGACTGCTGACGTGCAAGCTCGGCATTCCCGTGGAGATTCCGGGATACTACTTCTGCTCGCAGTTTGTGGCGGAAGTGCTTGCTCAGGTGTGCCATGTCGATCTGCCCCATCCCGCGTCCCTGATGCACCCGGCGGATTACCTCGGCATGGACTGCTTCCGGTGCGAATTCCGGGGCGGCCTGCTGGAATTTCTCGAAAGGCGTGCGGCGTGAGATATAGCATTTCCAATTATGAAAGAAAAGGAGGCACCCAATGAAACTGCACAGCAAACGGATCATCGCCGTCACGATGCTGATTGTGTATCTCATCCTCTGCGCGCTGATTTTTGTGAAAATCGGAAAGCCGTTCGTCAGCATGCTCGATGAGCCGGGGCGGTTTCAGGAGTGGATCGCATCCCACGGCATCTGGGGCTACGCGGTTTTCTTCCTGATGACGGTGCTTCAGGTCTTCGTCGCGGTCATCCCGGGAGAACCGTTTGAAATCGCGGCGGGATACGCGTTTGGCTGGCTCGGCGGAACTCTCATCACGGTTGCAGGCGTGACGCTCGGACAGACGCTCGTTTTCCTGCTCATCCGGAAGTACGGCATGCGCGCGCTGGAGCTGTTCGTGCCGCGGGACAAGCTCGAGAAGGTGAATTTCATCCGCACATCGGGCAGAACGTTCCGGCTCCTGTTCGCGCTCTTCCTCATTCCCGGCACACCGAAGGACATCCTCGCCTACTATGCGGGTCTGACCAACATCCGGCTGTCATCGTTCCTCATCATTGCCATTCTCGCACGGCTTCCGTCCGTGGTCACATCAACTGTCGGCGGATCTGCACTCAGTGACGGCAGTTATCTCGCGGCGGCGGTTGTGTTCCTCATCACGACGGCTGTCAGCGTTGCAGGTCTTGTGATTTACGGAAAAATTCAGAAAAGCGTCACGGCGAAGAAAGGGGAAGCGTGACATGCCGAAGATCCGATTCCGGAGCGAGTCCGCGGAAACCTGCTGGATTCTCGCCAAACAGATTTACTTCGCCGGGCTGATCCTGCTTCTGCTGTTCCCGCTGATCTGCCTGCTGATGCCGACGGGGAGCGTGGGTGAATTTGAAGTGAAGCTGGCTCTTATCTTCGGATATGCCGCCGTCGGGATTGCTCTGCCCGTATATCTCGTACTCGGCGTTGTCGTACGGTGCATTGTCTCGATTGTGACGTCAAAAAATCTCGCCGACGATACCGCACTGCCCGAAAACCGGAACCAAACGCTGGAATACCGCGCCAAGATACGCCGTAGCCGCGGAATCACTGCCGGAGTCTGCGCCGCGCTGTTTCTGATTCTCTCGTTCGTGCCGTACCGGACCGTGCGGTTCGAGGAAGGATGGATTCAGACCTGCGCGATTGCATACACCTCCATTGACTGGAACGACGGAACGGACCGCGATGTGTACTTCTTCCCGCTCAACCACAAAAGCATCGGATATCTCAAAGACCTCCGCAAATGAAGCGAAAACCGCAGTTTCCCGTGATTTTTCACAGGATTCTGCGGTTTGTTTTGTTGAATAACGCCAGGCTTATTCAGTTGAATAAAGCCGGTGTATCGGTGTATTCGATGAACGGGTTTCCGGCGTCGTCAAACTGGATTTCCAGCGCAACGTAGGTCGAGCTGAAATATTCCTTCCCGGACCAGCGGTCGCCGATGTACCAGAATTTTCCGTCCCATTCCCAGATGAACGCCGCCTGCGAACGGAAGGTTGTGTCGTCGCCGAAGTCGGAGAGCAGTCCCCAGCGTCCCGTGACGGAATCTGCCGCGCACCATTTGCCCTGATTCGGAGCCCATCCGGTGCAGTAGGACGAGATCATGTAGGTCTTGCCGTCCTTTTCGAACAGTGCGGGAGCTTCGCGGTATTCGTGGCAGTACAGGGATTTCACCCATTCGTCCACGTTGAGGAAGTCCGCGGTCAGACGGTAGATGTGCAGGTCTGCGTTGTCCCGTGCGGCGGAGATGAAGTAGGTGTCGCCCATGGAATCGGTGTGCACTGTGCAGTCGCGGCTCATTTCACCGAAGGGATTGAAGCTGCCGTGGTAGGTGAATTCGCCGTCCGGAGTGTCGGATGTCGCAATGCAGGCGCGCGCGTCGAGGTAGTTTTCGCCGTTTTCGTAGTGCGCCCAGAGCACGAATTTCTTCGTCAGCTCATTGTACAGCACCTTCGGACGCTCGATGTTCACCTTGCGGGTCACGCCGTCCTTCTCCCAGCTGAGTCTGAGATCGAATCTGCCGGAGGTGTGCGCCGTCGGTGAGTCGGTCGAGAGAATATGCCCGCGGAATTCCCACGATTTCATGTCAGCGGAGCGGTAGCAGGAGACGTAGTGGTTTTCGCGTCTGTCCTCGCCGTACCAGTAGATGTAGCCGCCGTGTTTCAGCATCCAGCCGCCGTGCGCGTGAATGGGATTGCCGTTTGTGTCAAGATAGGGTTTGCCGTTCTGCATAAAATATCCTTTCTCAGAAGAAGATCGCCGGGATTTCTTCCGCCTGTCTTGTTGTGGGTTCGGTTCTGCCGCTCATCACATCGTAGATTTCGTCGTGCGTCTGCATGATGCCGGCTTCAAAGTCCTCGTACGGACGCTGGGTCGTGTCGATGATGCCGATCTGGTAGTTTTCGCCGTCGAAGCGTCCGAGATATGCCTGATCGTTCAGCGTGAAGTAGTGCGCGCCGAGGCACATCGGATGGGACGCCGCCTTGTGCATGTAGTACCGGTACGCCGCACCGCGTTCTGCCTGAGTCGTGACGCCGCGGATTCCGGTTGCGTCCATGCCGCGGTCGAGGGCGCCGAAGTGGAATTCCCCGATCATGACCGGCTTGCCGACGAGGGAGGAGAAATTCTCGATTGCATCCGTCGGGTCCATGGAATAGCAGTTGAAGCTGAACACATCGGTGTACTCCGAGCCGCTCGCAAGCACCTTCGACGACAGCCACGCATAACGGATGCCGAGATTGAGGTGGTGCGGGTCGTATCTGCGGATTGCCTCGGACGGAATGCGGATGTACTCGCGGATCATGATGACGGAAAACTCGTCGATGACGGCTTTGGCTTCCTTCGTGAACGCATGCGTATTGACGGGTCTGGCCATGTCGTCGAACGACGCGTAATCCGAGCCCCATTCGGCGTTGAGCGCGTCGACGGTGCCGTATTTTCCCCGCATGAAGTCAATCAGCGCACGGCGGCAGTAACTGGACTGCTCACATTCGAGTGCACGTGCTGCGATGTTGAGATTGTTCACAAACGCCCACTGCGGCTCATTGCCGAGGAAGTAGCCGATGAGGGAGTGCACATCCGCGTGACGCAGAATCTGCTTTGCCCATTCGTCCGCGTTTTTCTCGAATTCCGGCGAGAGCGTGTCGGGGAAGTCGCGGAAAATGTAGGTCTCCGTCTGCGGGTAGCCGTGCATGAT
>JAFUQY010000368.1 GCA_017472105.1 Clostridia bacterium
CGGAAGCCTTAGCGAAAGCCCACTTACGACCGGTGGGGAATCCGCCGCCGCCGCGACCACGGAGACCGGAGTCAAGGAGGGTCTTGATAACATCGTCGGGAGTCATTTCCTTCAGAGCCTTAGCCAGTGCGAAATAACCGTCCATTGCGATGTATTCGTCGATTGCTTCGGGGTTGATAACACCGCAGTTACGGAGAGCAACTCTCTTCTGCTTCTTGTAGAAGGTGGTGTCGTTCAGGGATACCTGTGTATTTTCTTCGGTTTCGTTCTTGTCGCCGGTGTCATTGTAAACAAGGCGTTCAACGATACGACCCTTGAGGAGGTGTTCGGAAACGATTTCCGGGATATCATCGGGGGTAACCATGGAGTAGAAGGTGCCTTCGGGATACACGATCATGATCGGACCGAGAGCGCAGAGACCGAAGCAGCCGGTCATAACGATCTTTACTTCTTCTTCAAGACCCTGCATTTTCAGCTCTTCAGCGAGCTTGTCAGCGATTACACGGCTGTTAGAGGAAGTACATCCGGTACCGCCGCAAATCAGTACATGAGAACGAATCATATAGTTTATTCCTCCTAAAAGTTAGATCTGGCTTGCACCGATGGTGTATTCGGAAACAGGAGTGCCGCCCTTGATGTGCTTTTCGATAACTTCCTTTGCCTTGTCAGCAGTCATCTTCACATAGGTGACCTTTTCCTTGTCCTTTTCGTAAACTTCGACAACGGGTTCATACTGGCAGATGCCGATGCAGCCGGTCTGGGTTACGGTAACCTTATCGGAAATGCCGGCTTCGGAAACGCCTTCAACGAAAGCGTTGAGAACCGGACGCGCGCCTGCAGCGATACCGCAGGTAGCCATGCCGACTACGATACGGGTATCACCGGTGGAGGTGCGTACAGCTACTTTGTCCTGCATTTTAGCCTTAATGGCCATGAGTTCTTCGAGAGACTTCATAATAGAATTCCTTTCCTGTTGGTTGATTATGTTATTTTACTGATAATCCGGGTAAAGGCTGTTGGGATCATTCATTACCGTTCTTCACCGCTTCGTACTGTTCCGCGAGGAAGCCGCCGATCCATTCAAGGATGTCGGGCTCGTTCAGCGGAATCTCCTCACCGAGAATCGTCTTCAGCTCCGCGCAGGACAGCCGGACTTCCCTGCCGTCGATTGTGTGGATGTAGGTGAAATTCACGTCGGGAGAACCCTGAATCAGCGTTTTGACCGTTTCGATCATATCGCCGAGGGGAACGAAGTCGAGGTGGGTTTTATCGAACACCGCTTTGGTGGTGGTACCGTGGTCTTCGCTGACGGATTCGTGAACGGAGGTTACCGTCACATGTCCGCCGGTCATCTCAGCCAGCATCGTCAGGAACGGGATGCCGAGTCCGACCTTTCTCGTTTTCCGTGTGGTGAAAAACGGATCGGTGAGACGCTTAACCTGCTCTTCCGTCATGCCGCAGCCGTTGTCGGTCACGGTAAACGTAAGCCATTGACCGTCCTCAACGAGGGACACCGTGATTTCCGTAGCACCTGCGCGCACAGAATTCATGGTGATGTCAAGGACATACAGAGATAATTCATCCATGGTTTACTCCTTGCCAAGCAGATAGTCGATCAGCGCGTTCCGGACCTTCGACGAGGAATAGGGTTCATCGTCAAGCTCCACGGAGAAGTCTGCCTCGGAGATATCCCACAAATAATGGGCATCCGACGAAACGGCACGCGCCAGATTCTGAATGATGGGGTATTTTTCGCGGTATTCGGCTTCAGTGCTGCCGTCTTTCAGCTCATACGCCGTGAACTTCGGGTCTTCCTCCGGGAAGGTGCCGAGCATGGCGATGATGCCGTTGGACGGACGGTCGATATGTGCGGGATAGCAAACGCCGCCGCGCCGGAGAACCTCGTGAAAGGCTTCTTCGATGGAGAGGAACGCCGCGTGCAGGAGAAGGTCATCCTCCTCCCCACAGACCTGATCGTTCTCATCCATGATCCACTGATGTCCGAATATCTCGGGTTTGTTTTTGATTTTGGGTCGTCTTTCTTCGATGTACCGGTCAAATTCCATGGCATCCTCCAGTTCACGGAAGAGGCACACCACATGGACATCCTCCGCTGTGGTAAGCTCCATGCCCGCAACCGGGACAATGCCCAGCTTTTTCGCCTGTTTGAAGAAGGCGGGACAGTTTTTCGAGGAATTGTGGTCGGTCAGCGCAACGATGTTCAGTCCGTTGACAACCGCCATGCCGGCGATGTTCGCGGGAGTCATTTCGTCGTCGCCGCAGGGAGAAAGACAGGAATGAATGTGC
>JAFUQY010000369.1 GCA_017472105.1 Clostridia bacterium
ATACGAGGGCTATATCAAGCACCAGCTCGAAGAAGTCGCGCGCCAGCATAAATCTGAAACGACCCGACTCCCGGACGACGTGGACTACATGACCGTGAAGGGACTGCGCACCGAGGCGGCACAGAAGCTGAATCAGGTGAAACCCGCAACCGTCGGTCAGGCAGCGCGCATCTCCGGCGTCAATCCCGCGGACGTCTCGGTGCTCCTGATCTGGATGCAGATGAGACGCTGACGCAGTGAAGTGAGAAGAGCGAAATCCATCCAACCTCGTCACCCATGAGGCACTGACATGCGGTTTCGTAGGGGCGACCATTGGTCGTCCGCGAACAATTTTCGACCGGCTGCATGTCTGTGTATTTTACAAAAAACATACAACCGTAAATTTCATAAACTACACCACAACACCACAAAGGACAACCACATCATGCTTATTTCCGATAAAATCCGCGCACTAGCGAAAACCGCCGAACATGACATGCGCGATATTTTCGCTGACATCGACGAAATTTCCCGGTTCAATACCGAACACGTCCTCGACTGCTTCCGCGAATGCGAGGTTTCCGAATCCCTGTTCGCGCCGTCTACCGGTTACGGCTACGGTGACAGAGGCCGCGACATGATCGACACCCTCGCCGCGAAAATTTTCAGAGCCCCTGCCGGCTTCATGCGCACTTCCCTTCTCTCCGGTACCCACACCATCACCGTTGCGCTTTTCGGCGTGCTCCGTCCGGGCGACATTCTCTATTCCGTGACCGGCACACCGTACGATACCCTCCTCGACGTCATCGGCATCGGTACCTCTCCCGCGGGCGAAGGTTCCCTCATCGACTGGGGCGTGCGCTTTGAGAAAACCGAGATGACCGACGACAAAAACATGCCCATCGACCTTCCCGCAATCCGCGCGTTCCTTGAAGAGCACAGGGAAGAGGTCAAGGTCGTGTACCTCCAGCGTTCCAAGGGCTATGCTGACCGTCCCACGCTCACGTCCCATCAGATCAAGGCGACCGCGGATTTCGTCAAGCGCACCGCGAAGGAGCTGGGAATCCGTAAGCCCATCGTCATGGTCGACAACTGCTACGGCGAGTTCACCGAAATTTCCGAGCCCACGTGGGTCATCGAAGACGGTGAGAGCGCGGCGGATATCATCATCGGCTCGCTCATCAAGAATCCCGGCGGCGGCATGGCGGACATCGGCGGCTACATCGTCGGGGATGAGGAAGCGGTGCGTCAGTGCGGCAACCGGCTCACTTCTCCCGGGGTTGGTCTGGACGTCGGCGCATCCCTCGGTCAGAACCGCAACCTCATCAAGGGTCTGTTCTACGCACCGCACACCACGGCACAGGCGATGAAAACCGCACATCTGGCGGCGTACATGTTCGAGGAGCTGGGGCTCAAAGTAAGTCCCCGCTGGAACGAGAGACGGAGTGACATTGTACAGGCGGTCGAATGCGGCACCGGCGACGGTCTTGTGGCGTTCTGCCGAGGAATCCAGTCCGCGTCCCCCATCGATGCACACGTGGTGCCCTATCCGTGGGAAATGCCCGGCTACGCGGATCCCGTCATCATGGCGGCAGGCGCATTCACCGGCGGCGCATCCATTGAACTGTCCGCGGACGGTCCCATG
>JAFUQY010000370.1 GCA_017472105.1 Clostridia bacterium
ATCATCTACATGGCGGACGGTGTCATCGAAGAACAGGGCACTCCCGCCGAGGTATTCGATCATCCCAAATCCCCCAAGACGCAGGCGTTCCTGTCTAAAGCCATTAAGTGAGTGCTTGGCGTTAGGAGAAGGGGGACGCGGCTTTTTTGAAAAAAAGCCTGGCAAAAAACTTCCGACTGGACAAGGTGCATCCCTCTACGGTTATTGTAGTTGATATGATACCGTAGAGGGGTTCTTTTTTAACTGCGTGCAGTTTTAGTTGTTAGACATCTTTCTACGGATGCAATTGCGGGTTGTAACTCAGGGTGCATGGATGCTTGGTGCGTACCTATGTATCAGAAAATCGTTTATACGGCTCATAGGGACCTCCGATACCCTATTCGCCCGCGCAGTGGAGAATACCTCGATTTCGTTACCTAAGGGGATTTTGATCCGGGCTCACGCGCGCCGGGGAGGTTTGTCTTAAATCTCGTAGGGTCGATCCCTTGCGGTCGACCGCTGTGAAAATCAAACCAAACAAAATTTGATATGTCCCTCAGCGATACACTTGACATGTCTCTCCCAAACGTCAAAAACCTCCGCAATCCTTATGGAAAACGGAGGCTTTCGTTATTTCATTGAATTGTTCAGCCGAGGTCGGGAACGTCCACGAATTCGATGACGTTGGATTCGCAGGAGTCGGTTTCAAATACGACGATTTCGTTCGCGCCGGATTTGAGCATGGGAGCGGGGCAGTACAGGGTCTTCTGCGGGCCTGCGTCGAGGTAGTAGCGTCCGAGGTTGAAGCCGTTGACGACTACGAAGCCGTGGTGGAAGCCGTCGAGCTTGATGAAGGTATCCTTCGGTTCACCTTCGATATTGAGGGTACCTCTCATGAAGGTGGATGCATTCACGCCGCCGTCGCAGGGCTGGTACTGGATCTTCGCGATCTGGTCGGCGGTCATTTCCATGGGGAACATATCCCAGCCGTAGTGGTTCTGCTGACCGAAACGGATGCCGGTCATACCCTTCTTATCGCGCATTTCGGGGCCGTAGTTGATTCTGCCCATATTTTCGAGCAGGATATCCATCTTCACGGACTCGCCGGGCTTGAGTGCGCGGACCTTGATTTCGTCGTGGTGGCGGGTACGTTCCATCCAGCCTGCCTTCTGACCGTCGATATAGACGACTGCGCGGTCGTTCATGGTCTGGTACTGGAGCGGGAGCTCTTCTCTCGGGCCGTTGATGGTGGTGGAGTAGAGGGTATAGCCGTAGTTCTGACCGATCTGTTCCTGATGCTTGGGAGCGGCGGTATGAACGGGTTCGGAGATTGCGTTCACGGTATCGAGGATGAATGCCTTTTCGGTGAGCGTAACCTTACCGTAAGCGGCCTTTTCGCTGTTCTTCACGGTCAGCTCGGGCAGCTTCTTGCCGAAGTATTCTTCGATAACCTTGCGCACTGCGTAGTAAGCGGGAGTGAGGTCGCCGGCTTCGCTGAGGAGTGCGTTATAGTCGTAGGAGGTAATGGTCGGCTGGTATTCGTCGTAGTAGTTTGCGCCGTTCATGAAGCCGAAGTTGGTGCCGCCGTGGAACATATAGAAGTTCAGGGACGCGCCGGACTCGAGCATTTCCTTGAAGAGACCCGCCAGCTCTTCCGCTTCACGGACGTGGTGGTGTTCATACCAATGGTCGAACCATCCGCACCAGTATTCGCCGCACATATGGGGCTGATTGGGACGGAATTTTTCGAGCATTGCGAAGTTCTGTTCCGGTCTGGAGCCGAAGTTGGCAACGCAGAGGAATTCGGGCAGGGTACCGCCGCCGAGCATCCACCAGCACGCGCCGTCGGAGGTGAACAGGGTCACGTCGACATTGCATTCGCGGTAGATATTGACCACTTCGCGGAGGTATTCCTTGTCGTCACCGAAGGAGCCGTATTCGTTTTCGATCTGCACCATGATGATGTTGCCGCCGTTGGTTGCGAGACGTGCGGGGGTGATGTGATCGAACAGGGCATGGTAGTAGCGGCGGACCTTTGCGATGTATTCGGGATCCATGCAGCGGATGGCGATGTTTTCGTACTTGAGAAGCCATGCCGGCAGACCGCCGAATTCCCATTCCGCGCAGATGTACGGACCGGGACGGAGGATGACGTTCAGACCGAGTTTAGCCGCTTCGTCGATGTATGCCGCGAGATCGAGCATGCCGGAGAAGTTGAATTCACCTTCCTTGGGTTCGTGGAGGTTCCAGCAGGTGTAGGTTTCCACGGTGTTGAAGCCGCATTCCTTCAGCTTGGTGAGACGGTCGGTCCAGTATTCACGGGGAATGCGGAAGTAATGCATCGCGCCGGAAACGATGGTGTAGGGCTCGCCGTCCATGAGGAAGTTTTTGTTGTCGTAAGTGATGATGCCCATGGGGATTCCTTTCTTTTACGCGTTTTTTCTTATAGTTTAACATAGTCAGGCGCTTTTTGCAAGTAGGCTTTGTGAACTTTTGCGCCGATCCTCAGCCGGGCGTAAGAATCTCTGGAAAATCCCGGCAGATTCCGGAAAATTTACAGAATTTCTTCCGCAAAGCGTAGACTAATTCCTGCAATTGTGATATAATAATATGAAATACAATGGGAGAAGTATGGGG
>JAFUQY010000044.1 GCA_017472105.1 Clostridia bacterium
CGGCGTCTGTCAAGTCATTCCTCAAACAGGAATCCCAGCCCGCTGTTGATGACAATATCGCGCGCCATGCTGGATGTGTTCTCTTCCCCGTCGTGCGGGACGATTTCGTACGTCCGTTTGCCGTCTGCGACTTTTGCCGTGAGCATACCGACGCCGCTGTTTTCGTCCATGGCACGGATCCGTCCGGCAAGCTCATGCAGATGGGTGACGTAAACCGTACTGCATCCCATCCGGGAGAGGTATTTGATAAGAGCTTCGGCGAGAAACATGGCGTCGTACGCAGAAGTGCTTGAGAAAGTTTCGTCCAGCAGAAGCAGGGTATTTTCCGTCACCTGCTCGAGGCTTTCCTTCATCCGCACCGTTTCGTTCACCAGCCTGCTTTCGCTCTGTTTCTGCGTCGTCATGACGAAGTGCGTGAGGATTTTCTCATACGGCTTCATTTTTGCCGAACGCGCGCACACCGGCAGACCGAGCTGGAACATGAGCTGTGCATGTCCGACGGCACCGAGATACACCGTTTTTCCGCCGGAGTTCGGTCCGGTGAGAATCCAGATGCGCTCCCGTTCGCTGAAGCTGACATTGCTCGGGACGATCTGTGCCGCCCTGCATTTTCCCGTCAGGAGCGGGTTGTACAGTCCGAGCAGGGTGGTTTCGTCCGTGATTTCCGGGAAGGTCAGCGGCAGTCCGGCATCCTTCAGGGTGCGCAGATACTTCACCGAAGTGAGCAGAAAGTCGATTTCATCCTCCGCCGACAGCAGTTCCCGGATCGCGCCCTGTACTTCCGCCGTGACGTATTTCCGCAGATTCTTCAGCGCATCGCGGTACAGACCGTTGAGGGTGGAATACAGCTCGCGGTTGACGACGATTGTGCTTTTCTTAAATGCGCCGCCGCTTTCGTGGATTCCAAGGGACGCGATGCACTTGTATTCGTCCGGCGGTGTTTCATCCCGGAGTGCGCGGTCAAGGATTTTGTCGCTGACGTACGGCTGGTCGTTGATGGAGACGATTCCGACCTCGCTGACGTTGAGCTGTGCATCGAGATTCACGCCAAGCGTCACGGAGCGGATGGAGCGGAGTCCGTGCGTCAGCCCGTTCAGCCAGTTTTTGAGGTTGATATACTGCATATCCTCCGTCAGATTCCGGATTGTGCGGAAAAACGTCAGAAGCCGCCCGGATTTGATTTTCTCCGCCGCCGCGTACGCTTCATCCAGTGCATCCGCCGCATCGGTGAAGGTCGTCAGCTCGATCAGTGAGTACAGCAGCTCCTCGTTCGAGGAAATCCGGACATCGCCGATGTTTTTTGCCGTCTCGCACAGCACAACCAGCTTTTCGTGCGCATCCGTAAAAGCGGCGGTGAATTTTTCGTCTCCGAGCAGATCGCGGAACATCGTCTGCCGCTCGCGGATTTCGTCGGGAACGGACGTCATGTTCATCCGCGCGAAGGTCAGCGGAAATTTCAGGGAGTCGATGGCTTCCTGAAGGCATACGAGCCGTGTTTCCCCAAGCAGGGGCTGTAATTTGAAGTCGGACAGCATGATTTTCTCCTTTATTTTATCAGAATTCTGCCGCAGTGCCAGCATTTGCCGCGTTCTGCTTCGTTGATCTCACCGCAGTACGGACAGACGAGCTTCGCATCCGTGCCGTCGGTATCCACACCGGTGCGCATGGGGTATTTCATTCCGCGGAGGCAGATGAGCCTGTCGTTCAGCTTGTACGGTGCTTCCACCTGAAATCTGTTGCAGACGGTGTGTCCGCTGCCCGTGAATTCGTCGTTCCGGTAGGTGACTTTCTTCCGGCGCGGAGCAGTGTACGAATCCCGCAGAGCAAACAGGTACGGCTTTTTTCCGCCGCGGTCGATTTTTAGGTATCCGGTAAGCCTGTGATCGCGCAAGCTGTTTCCGAGACTGGCAGTGCGGATAATCAAAGTGCCGAAATAGTTCCATTCATGCCGGAAAGTAATGCTCAGAATCTCACCCGTCCACGAA
>JAFUQY010000371.1 GCA_017472105.1 Clostridia bacterium
ATGATGTACCCGCTGGTACGCTCCGGCAGACGGATTTTACCCACGGTCTGCTTGAGATAGTTCTCCTGCATCTTCATCCCCCTTCGTCGTCTCGACCTCATCCAGCTGAATCCGCAGCTTCTCTCTGGCGTACTGAAGCCGTTTTTTCACAGCGGACGGTGTGATTTGCAGAATATCGGCGATTTCCGCCACCTTGTAATCCTCCACATAGTGCATCAGCACCACCTCGCGGTAGATGACCGGAAGCGACATGATCTCTTCCAGAACACCGATCTCCGTATCGGGAATTCCGTAATCGGTCAGGTCGTCGAGACTCAGGTGAACGTCGCGCACGCGTCGGCGGAGCATGTCCTTGCAGATGTTGATGCAGACACGGATGAGCCACGCCTTGCGGTGCTCATCGCCGGTGAAATGATGCGCCTTGGCCACATAGCGGCAGAAGGTCTCCTGCACGGCATCCTCCGCATCATAGGTATCGGCAAGCAGAGTCAGCGAAATACGGAACAGCATATCGCCGTACATCTCCACGACCCGCTCAAAATTATCGGACAAGCTCTCACCTCCTTCACGGCGTTCTATTTATAACACGTTCGGGAACCGGATTTGGTGATATTCTGCGCAAAATTTTTAAGAAAAGAACCCATCCGGCGAAGCCGGATGGGGGGAAATTTATCTGTTTTCCTTGTTGATCGCTTCCCAGATACCGTTGATGTAAACAGCACCGAGTGCGCGGTCATAGAGGCCGTAGCCGGGTCTGCCGGTCTCGCCCCAGATCATGCGGCCGTGGTCGGGACGGATGTAACCGTCGAAGTCCACATCCCATGCAGCCTTGAGGATCTCGTACATGTCGAGAGAGCCGTCTTCGCTGCGGTGGCCGGTCTCGTTGAAGTCGCGGGGACCGGTGATCTTGATGTTGCGCGCATGCAGGAAGTGGATGCGCTTCATCTCGCCGAAGTGGCGGATCATGTCAACGATGTTGTTGTTCGGGTCAACGCCGAGGGAACCGGTGCAGAAGGTCAGACCGTTGCACTCGCTGTCAACCAGCTTGCAGAAGCGCTCCAGGTTCTTGCCGTTGGTGATCACGCGCGGCAGGCCGAAGATGCCCCACGGCGGATCGTCCGGATGAATGGCCATCTTGATGCCGTTCTCCTCGCAGACCGGAATAACGCCATGCAGGAAGTAGCTCATGTTTTCCCAGAGCTTTTCCTCGTCAACGGACTTGTATTCCGCGAGAAGGGCGCGCAGACCGTCCTGGGTGTAGCTTTCATCCCAGCCGGGCAGAGACAGCTTCTTGGTGTTGGGGTCCATCGCCAGAACCTCAGCGTCGCGGTAGATCAGGCAGGTGGAACCGTCGCAGTTCTTGTGCGACAGATCGGAACGCAGCCAGTCGAAAACGGGCATGAAGTTGTAGCAGATGACTTTGACGCCGGCGTCAGCCAGCTTCTTGATGTTGCGGCGATAAACCTCGATGTACTCGTCGCGGGAAGGCTTGCCGAGCTTGATGTCCTCATGAACGGGAACGCTCTCGACAACCTCGAAGGCAAGATTATGGGCGTTTGCCGCATTCTTTACCTTCGCAATGCTCTCTTCGCTCCACTCTTTTCCGGGCGGAACGTCGTAGACAGCCGATACGATGCCGGTCATACCGGGAATCTGCGAGATGTACTCGAGACTTACCGGATCGCCCTCACCGTAATGGCGGAAGGTCATTTTCATTTCCTTCATTGGTAACTCCTCCTTTAAAAGTAGTTATAATAATGATACCGCAAAAAGGGCATTTTGTCAAGTAAAAATCCGCTCGGGAGAGCGGATTTTTATTGATTTTGAATCAACCCCGTCAGCGGATTGGCGGGAATTCGGTGAAAATCCAGTCGCCGTCCACATACTCATACGGGAAATCGAAGTCCTCGTATCCAATGACCTCGCCGGTGGCATCCATATTCCCGGGAATGCTGTAGTCGAGCAGCTCCACCGTCACGCGCAGCGTATACTTCGCGGGAGATTCGCGGATGACCGTGCAGCTCTCCCTGCCCATGCCGATATCCGCGCCGCGCGCCATATCGATGCCGTAAGCCTTGCCGTCAACTTCGATGTAGCGCGAAACCATCGAATCCTCCGTAAACTGCAGCGTATTCCAGCCGTCGATCAGCTCGTCGCTGAACAGACCGCCGAGGTAGTCCATGTATTCGTCGTAGGTTTCAAAGCCGGTCAGGCGGTGATAGATATACCCGTCCGCCTCAACCTGATCGCTCCATTCAATGGGAGCCGTGCCCATGACGAACCACCACGACGCTTCCTTCGCCTTCGCATACTCTGCGAGAATCTCATCATCCGTCGGCTGTGCGGGCATCGCCCTGACTGCCATCAGCATGCCGAGCAGAATTCCAATCCATGCTTTTCCCATATGCCGTTCCTCCAAAACATTCATTTTATGCCGGGCTGTCTCGCCCATTCTGTTTCTTTAGACGGAACAGCTGCCGGAAAAGTTCCGGCAGCCGCAGATATTTATCTCGTATACTTCCTCGTAGGCAGCCAGCAGCCGTACTTGGAATCCTCTCTCCAGGTCTTGCCAGCGGAGGAGTAGTCGATCGCCTTGAAGCTGCCGCCGTGTACCAACGGAACGTCGAATTCAACCACCGTGTCAAATCCAGCCGATGCGGA
>JAFUQY010000372.1 GCA_017472105.1 Clostridia bacterium
CGGTGGGGTCCTTTCTTATGTAAAGTTTTTTAATTTTTATTATTTATTATGTTTTATTTATTCTGTTTTCTTTTACGGACCGTTTAAACCGTCCGTGAGTTGATATTGTAGAAAAGCTCCGCTTTTCAATTTGAATATGTAACGCCTACGCGGCGGGCGAGGGGAATTGACAACGTGCAGCTTTGAGGTTGAGCGATCTTCCGTTATCGCAAGGGCACTCAGTTTCCTCGGTAAACTCAGCCTGCGGCGCGAACAGGGGGGCTTCCGGCGCTGCTCCTGAACGCCACCCTTAACTAGCCTTCCCCGTGCAGGGACTATGAATTTCAACTGCATGAACGCAGCCGGGGAAGGTGGCGCGGATTGAAAATCCGTGACGGATGAGGAGTGAAACCTTCAGCCTGCGGCGACGAGATGAGAGTGCTCGGGGCTTCGGCTGACGGAAATACTTTTAACTCTTTTACTTTTCACTCTTCTCTCTTCACTCTTAATATTATACCACAAAATCAAATTTGTACAAGCAGGAATTGTAAACTATCTGCGAAAATCGTTAAAATCCGTGGGAGTTCATGCGTTCCGCGCGCATTTTTTCGGCGAGGGCTTTCTCGTGCGCGATCATGGATGCGAAGACGCGGATGACGATGGTGAAGATGAGCACGGTCAGACCGGCGAGGGCAATTTTTGCACCGGTACTGCGGAGGCTTTCGATGAGGGGCAGGTAGACGATATTGAACGTGACCTCCGGCAGGCCGAGGGATGCGAGCATATAGTTTTTCCAGTCGTTCATGAGGGTCGGTGCGAACATGAGCGATGCTCCGGAGACTGCCGCGGCTGCTGACCACGCGGTACATGCCGGGCCGAAGCGGAGTTTATTGACGGCGAGAATGAGGAGCGCGAGCGTCAGGCACAGGGAGAACACCAGTGTGAGCGTACCCTCGGACAGAAGATCGCGGACGGGCTCCAGTGCTTCAAGGCGGTAGTCGAGATCCGCGATATCGGACACACGGGACAAAAACGCCGCGACGGTGTCAACGGGATCGGAAAACATGCCGAGCAGGCTCAGGATCGCGGGATCGACGCCGGACAGGGCAAGCTCCGCCATTTCATACGGATCGAGCGCGGGCACGGGGCCGTAATCCATAAGCCACGTCCGGAAATCCTGCACGAACACGGTGAGGATATCGTCAATGGAGAGCATGCGGATGAGCTCGTTGAGGTCGGCTTTGGTAAGCTCCATGCCGTAATATCCGAGCTGTTCGTTGACGGATTCGAGAATGGTCGCAAAACCGCCGTACCCGTCAGGCAGCTGAATCCCAGCATAATCGAGGTTCATCATGGTTTCATAGACAGCTTCGGGAGTAAACGCAAGACGCACGGACGCGGACACAGCGGTGAGAATCAGTCCTGCGCAAAGAGCGGCAGTGAGAATGAACGTGAGAATCACGCGTACCGCGGTGCGGAATTTCTTCATGAATGGGTTACCTCCGGTGAGGATAGTATGCTACATTATATTATAGCAGGGATGCGGTATTTTGTCAAGGTTTGTACTGCGCCCGCCCCAAAACTCACGCGCCGCAGGCTGAGCTTATCCGGGAAACTGAGTATCACTATATTACTGTCAGAGCCATATGCGATTTCATCTCGCCGCCGCAAGGCTGAGTTTACCGAGGAGATTAAGTGTCCCTTGCGATAAAGGAAGATCGCTCCACCAAAAAAACGCACGGGTATGGCGCCCGCGGCGGGAATTTTCAAGGGGAACGCTTGAACGGCAGAAATCCCTAAAGGACTGGCCGCGGAAGTCCTTTAGGCGCCCCCGCGAGGGGTAATAAAATCATTCGAAAAGCGGAGCTTTTCTACCTTCTCCCTCAAAAATGCACAGCATTTTCATCTTTCCCGTTGACAAACCCCGCCAAATATTGCATAATAAAGCAAACACATCCGAAGGAGATTTCTATGTTTACCAAAGATACATTATTCGCACAGCTGAATGCCATGAACGCGCCGCGGGATTCCATCGTGCTCGTGCATTCTTCCCTCAAAGCCATCGGCGAAGTTGAGAACCGCGGACAGGGCGTGCTCGATGCCCTCATCGAATGGTTCACAGCCGACGGCGGGCTTCTCTGCATCCCCACACATACCTGGGCGTTCCTCGATAACCTCGATGAGCCCACCCTCGACGTCAATTCCGACCGCGTCTGCATCGGTACTCTCCCGAAGCTTGCGGCTGCCGATCCCCGTGCGCACCGTTCCCTCCATCCGACCCACTCCATGGCAGTGTTCGGAGACGACATCGCCGCAGAAGCCTTCATCGCGGGCGAGTTCACCGTCGATACCTCCACACATCCCCGCAGTTGCTACGGCAAGCTCGTCGACCGCAAGGGGTACGTTCTTCTGCTCGGCGTCGGACATAACCGGAATACCACGCTCCACTCCGTTGAGGAAATGATGGACGTCCCGAACCGCCTCTCCGTCGATCTCAAGGCAACCAAAATCCGCCTGAAATCCGGCGATGTCATCGAGCGTCCCATCCACTGCCACCACGCCGTCGGCATCAAGGACGTCTCCGCGCACTACCCGAAGTACGAACCCGCATTCCGCCACCATGGCGCCATCACCGACGGTGAATTCGGCAATGCGCACGCCCAGCTCTGCTCCACGGAAAAAATGGCGGCAGTCATGCGTCTCGTCCGCGAAAGAAGCGGCGGCGCGGAGCTCATGGCGGATGACAGCCCTCTCGCAGAGGAACTGTATCGGTAATAATACCGCAGGGTGAGCGGATTCACGCCTCATCCACCACGCGATTTTCTTGGGAAAATCACGCGGTCCCCCTTCCCCGGCTGCGTTTATTTGGCTTAGACTTATCGTGCCTGCACGGGGAAGGCTTGTTAAGGGTGACGTCCCGGAGCATCGCCGTGAGTAAATCCCGGTTTGCGACGAAGGGTGAGATTTATGGGCGGATCCAGTGACACATCCCCAAAACCAGTGCCCGAAACGTCTACATCTCGCCGCCGCAGGCTGTGTTTATCGAGGAAACTGAGTGTCCCTTGCGATAAAGAAAAATCGCGCCACCCTACAACTGCACGGGCATGAATCCCTCTGCCCGGGCACTTTCTTCGAAAGTGAAGCCTTGGGTCCAGGCATCACTTTCATCTTTGATGAAAGTGGCTGGTCTGCCGAATCGAGAGCCCGGCGACTAGGTTTCATCGAAGATGAATACCTCGTTCTCGCGCCCGCCGCGCAGGCGTACAAATCATTCGAAAAGCGGAGCTTTTCTACCTTCTTCCCAAACGAACAGTTTGAACCATCCAAAACCGGCTGTAAGCCAAACAAACAACAAAGAAAAATCCCAAAAGAAAGCCGACAAAACCACCATGCTTGACACACTCTCCCAAATCATCGGTATCGCCGCATTGTGCGTTACCATCATCTGCTACCAGTTCAATGACCAGAAGAAAATCCTCATCATGCAGATCATCGCGTCCGTGCTGTTCATGACAAACCTCGCGCTCCGGGATGCCATGGCGGGTGCTCTTCTGAATATCCACGGAATCTGCCGTGCCCTCGTGTTCTATCAGCGCGGACGGCGTAAATGGGCGGATTCACCCCTGTGGGCGGTGTTCTTCTCCGTCCTCGCAATCGTCTGCGTCGCCGTGACGTGGCAGTCCCCGCTCGATATCCTGCCCGCTGTCGGCACCATCTTCACCACCGCTGCGTACTACATGACCGACCCCAAGTGGATCCGCCGCCTCACCCTGCCCTCTCCGCCCATGTGGTTCGTCTATCACCTCTCCTCCATGAACATCGGCGGCGTGTGCAATGAAATTTTCGTCACCGTCTCCATCATCACCGCGATGATCCGCTATGATTTCCGCAAAGATGGTGGAAATGATGCGCAATCCTCCGGTACAGTGGAAAATTCCAAATAAACGCTATTGACAAATTCGCGTTTTTGCTGTACAATATATACGAAGAAACGAAAGAACAAAAAATATTCACCAATTCGAAAGGTTAGAGAATCATGAACAAGAACGACGGACTCTCTGATAAGAAGCAGGAAATCGAACAGAACGAAGAATACGATCCCGAAATATATACACTCACCGACGAAGAAGGCAACGAACTGCATTTCGCACTTCTCGGCACACTGGAGCATGAAGGCGCCGTTTACAAGGCTCTCATTCCCGTGAACGAAGACGGCGAAGAAGAAAGCGACGAATACGTCATTCTCAAGTGCGGCGTTGACGAAGACGGTGAAGACATCCTTGAAACCATCGAGGACGACGAGGAATTCGACCGGATCGCAGACATCTTCGACGACGAGTTCAGCGACATCTTCTACGACGAAGACTAAAACCCCGGCTGACGGAATATTCTCCGCAGATCCCGGCTATACTGGCACCGTACCGGATCAAACTGGTTCTGAGGTGTGCGAAATAGAGATGAGTGTAAAAACCCACGAAGAGTAAAAAGGAGCCCGGACTTCCGACGCGGGGCTGCAGACCTCCCTTTCGTGCTGACATGTGCATTCCGCGCTGCCGCATGAAAAGGATGCTGGGAGCACAAACCGTTGGAGAGGGCACCGTCCTTGCGTGAGCAGGGTTTCTATATGCTTGTCTTGAAACGGCACTTTGGGACCTCTTTTTGTATGTTTTTCTGGGGGAAAATGCAGAAAAGCTCCGCTTTTGTATCTTTAATAAGCACTGATTAATAGCGCTGATTTTTTAAGGTAGAAAAGCTCCGCTTTTCAAATTTTATTGGTAGCCCTCCGCGGGCGGCGCGAGAACGAGGTATTCATCTTCGATGAAACCTAGTCGCCGGGCTCTCGATTCGGCAGACCAGCCACTTTCATCAAAGATGAAAGTGATGCCTGGACCCAAGGCTTCACTTTCGAAGAAAGTGTGCGGGCAGGAGTTTTTGACAACGTGCAGCTGTTTTGTGGAGCGATCTTCCTTTACGAAAGGGACACTCAATTCCCTCGGTAAACTCAGCCTGCGGCGGCGAGATGAAATCGCATTTGGCACTGACAGTCACGGGAGCGTCACTGGGTTGTACGGGTAAATCTCAGCCTGCGGCGCGGTTTGGATTTGCGCTGTTTCTGTCGACAGGACGTACACCTTAACCGTAGGGCAGGGGCTTGCTCCTGCCGCCGATTCAAACCGCACATCCGGCGATGAAATCCGACATTCGCCCTGAACCGTCCGCCGAACAATCAAACCCGCACATCCACCGATAAACCTGCGGCGCAAACTGGGTTGTTCTTCCGGCGATGCTCCGGGACGCCACCCTTAACAAGCCTTCCCCGTGCAATTTCTTCAAGTTTCAACTTCACAAACGCAGCCGGGGAAGGTGGCACGATTTTTTCAAAAATCGTGACGGATGAGGCGTGAACTGCTCTGCCGCGCCGCGTTTCACCCGACTATTTTTCATTTTCATAAAAGGTACCGCCTATGAAATACTATCCTACATACACCGCATCCACACCGGATATGGCGATCGCTCCGTTTCCGGCTTCCGTGCCCGGGAATGTTCAGCGGGATTTTCTGGATGCGCATCCGGAGTTTCTCTCCGACATCAACTACGGGCAGGAGCACCGGAAAATGCGTGCCCTTGAGCCGTACACATGGATTTACTCGACGACACTCGATTTTGAGCGCAGACCCGGCGAGAAGCTGTGGTTTGTGACCGAGGGCATCGACTACATCTGGGATCTCTCACTCAACGGCGAGGTTTTCTACTCCCACGAGGGCATGTTCACCCGCGTTGAGCTGTGTCTGGACGACCTGCTCGGTGACCGCGCTGTTCCGGGTGCGAAGTTTGAAGTCATTATCCATCCGCATCCGATGCTCCACGACGAGCCGCGCGACCGGACTCAGGCGGCACAGTGCTGCAAGCCCCCGGTTTCCTACGAATGGGACTGGCATCCGCGCGTGATTCCGTCCGGGATCTGGGATGAAACTTACTTTGAGACGCGTGACAGCGGACACATCGATTCTGCCGAAGCGCGGTACAAACTCTCGGATGATCTCACCTCCGCCGCCGTCACCTTTGATGTGCGCTCGGAATCCGCGGCAACGATAACCCTGTACGATCCGGCGGGTGAGAAAATCACATCCCTCCCCGTCGTGAACGGAAAGGCGGAAATCGTGCTCGATGACGTGAAGCTGTGGTGGTGCCGCGGTCTCGGTGAGCCGAATCTCTACCGCTGGGTGGCTGAAACGGCGTCCGAGTGCGTGGAAAACACCATCGGATTCCGCCGCACGAAGCTGATTATGAACAAGGGCGCATGGGATGAACCCGACGGATTCCCGAAGTCCCGCAGCCATCCGCCTGCACAGCTCGAGCTGAACGGGATCCCCGTATTCGCGAAGGGCTCGAACTACGTCAATCAGGAAATCTTCCCCGGCATCGTCACGCCCGAACAGTACGAGGAAACCATCCGCCTTGCCCTTGACGCAAACATGAACATTTTCCGCTGCTGGGGCGGCTCCGGGATACAGAAGCGTGCGTTCTACGACCTCTGCGACCGGCTCGGCATGATGCTCTGGGTGGAATTCCCGCTGTCCTGCAACAATTACTACGACTCCGACCATTATCTGGCAATTCTTGAGCAGGAAGGCACCGCGATCATTGAAAAACTGCGGCCTCACCCGTCCGTGGTTCTCTGGTGCGGCGGCAATGAGCTGTTCAACAACTGGTCGCTCATGACCGATCAGCACCTTGCGCTCCGTCTGCTCAACAAGCTCACGTACGAGCTGACGCCGGAGATTCCGTACATCATGTCCTCGCCCCTGTCCGGCATGAAGCACGGCGGCTACACCTTCATTGACCGCACAACCGGACTCGATCAGTTCGCGCTGTTCACGCAGTCGAAGGGCACGACATACACCGAATTCGGCATCCCGGGCATCACGTCGGTTGAAGAGATTAAGTCGATGATCCCCGAGGACGAGCTGTTCCCGCCGAAACCGGGTGGATCGTGGGAGGATCATCACGCCTTCAACGCGTGGGGCAAGGACGCATGGCTCTGCATCGACACGCTCGAGAAATTCGGCGATATTTCGACCCTCGAGAACCTCGTCGCGACTTCGCAGTGGCTTCAGGGTGTCGGCTACAAGGCAATTTTTGAGGAAGCACGCCGTCAGAAGCCCTACTGCTCGATGGCGATCAACTGGTGCTGGTGCGAGCCGTGGAAATGCGCGGTCAACAATTCCCTCATCGGCTACCCGAATCTGAAAAAATCCGGCTGGTTCACGGTGCGCGACTCCCTCCGCGACGTGGTCGGTTCCGTCCGCATGACGAAATTCGCATGGGCGCGCGGCGAGGAATTCTTCTGCGAACCGTGGCTCCTCAACGATACGCTCACGCCAGTCTCCGGTGAAGTTTCAGTGTCCGTGATTATTGAAGGAAATGAAACAAATCTCGGTACCTGCTCCCTCACCGCTCCGGCAAACGAGAACGCGAAAGGCGACAAACTGACCTTCCGGATTCCCGTAAACATCTCAGACAAGACGCATATGACGGTGGAATGCCGCTATGTCATCGACGGCGAGCCCGCATTCAACCGTTACGACATGCTCATTCTCGACTGAATATTGAACTTATTTTTATACAACGGAGATACATATGCTTGACGTTTCACTTCCCGGCACCGGCGGCACTGTTCCGCAGATTGACAGGCACTTGAGCTGCGCCTACTTCCGCTTCAACG
>JAFUQY010000373.1 GCA_017472105.1 Clostridia bacterium
GAATACCCTCAAATAACGAAATCGAGGTATTCTCACCGGCGCGCGTGAGCCCAACCCAAGAATACCCTTAAATAAAGAAATCCTGCAATCGCTCCACGGCTGCTGTGAGCAGGGTTCGGTTTACAAGTAAACCGCGTGGTCCCTGCGAACTCGCTGACGGTTTTCTGATGTTTTGAAACCACAAAATGGCATCGCACCCTCAGTTACAATCCGCAACTGCATCCGTAGAAAGCCAAACTGCTATCTCAAGCTGCACATAGTCATAAAAAATCCCCCGAAGCTGACGAACCCATATCAACTGACTCCCCGTAGAGCACTGCACCTCGTCAGTATAAAAGTTTTGCGGAGCTTTTTCAAAAGCGACCCCGAGGTGTTCATCTTCAATGAAACCTACGAGTTTGTAAACAAACTCTGCACCCCCAAATAAACACTCTACACTGCACTACATATAGAAAGAAGGAAATCACTATGAGCCTGGAAATTCTTGTTGAATATTCCAACCGATACGGTAAGAATCCCGCGTATGTGCTGGCGGGCGGCGGAAATACGTCGTACAAGACCGCGGATACCCTGTATGTAAAGGGAAGCGGCACGTCTCTGGCGAATATCACCGCGGACGGATTTGTGAAGATGAATCGCGCCGCGCTTGCCGGGATCTGGGAAAAGACCTACTCCGACGATCAGGCGAAGAGAGAAGCTGAGGTTCTTGCCGACATGATGAGCGCGAAGCTCCCCGGCGAAGAAGCAAAGCGTCCGTCCGTTGAGACCCTGCTCCATGACCTGTTCCCGCAGAAGTTCGTGCTCCATGTGCATCCGTCCTCCGTCAACGGCCTCACCTGTTCCGTACAGGGCAGGGATGCTGTGACCGAACTCTTCCCCGACGCCGTCTGGGTTGACGAGTGCGAGCCCGGATACATCCTCGCCGCAAAGTGCAGAACCAACCTCACCGCACATAAAACCGAAACCGGATGCGACGCCGATGTGGTGTTCCTCCAGAATCACGGCATCTTCTTCGCCGCAGATGAAAAGGACGCGCTCGATTCCCTCGTCTCCGGCGTTATGGATAAGATCGCCGCAAAACTTGAAGTAAAGCCCGATTTCACCGAAGCCGACGCCGACAGAACCACTGCCGCAAAAATCGCTCCCGCTGTCCGTATGGCTTACGACGAAAACGGCGCGGCGGCTGTCGTGTTCACGTGCAATAAAACCGTCCTCGATTTCGCAGAATCCGCTGAAGCGTTTGCTGTGCTGAAGGAACCCCTGTCCCCCGACCATATCGTGTACTGCAAGGCGGAACCCGTTTTCGTCGAGGATTTCACGCCCAAGGGCATCAAGGCAGCGTTTGACGAAGTGGTATCCCGCCGCGGATTCAAGCCGAAGGTCGTTTTCGCAAAGGGCGTCGGTATGTTCACCGTCGGCGCAACCATGAAGGAAGCAAAAACCGCCGCAGAAGTATGGCAGGACTGCATGACCATCACCACCTATGCGAAGAATTTCGGCGGTGTACGGCATATGGCTCCCGCAATGGTTGATTTCATCGTCAACTGGGAGGTCGAAAGCTACCGCGCGAAGGTTTCTCTTGCCGCAGGAAACGCAAAGAAGCTCGCCGGCAAAATCGCAGTCGTCACCGGAAGCGCACAGGGATTCGGCGAAGGAATCGCACGCTGGCTCGCTGACGAAGGCGCATCCGTTGTCATCGCTGATATGAATGCCGAAGGTGCGAAAAAGACCGCTGAATCCATTGCCGAAGACTGCGGTGTGCCCACACTTGCCGTGTCCGCGAATGTTTCCGACGAGGACAGCGTCAGAAAGATGATGGAAGACTGCGTTCTCGCGTTCGGCGGCCTCGATATCTTCGTCAACAACGCAGGTATCGTCCGCGCAGGCTCCCTTGAAGAGATGACCAAGCAGAATTTCGAGCTTGTCACCGCCGTCAACTATACCGCTTACTTCCTCTGCGCCAAGTACGCGTCCGCGGTCATGAAGATCCAGCGGGAAACTGCGCCCGAATACATGGCGGATATCATTGAAATCAACTCCAAGTCCGGTCTTGCAGGCTCCAACAAGAACTTCGCATACGCGGGCTCCAAGTTCGGCGGCATCGGTCTGACCCAGTCGTTCGCACTCGAGCTGGCACCGTACGGCATCAAGGTCAACGCGGTCTGCCCCGGCAACTTCCTCGACGGTCCCTTGTGGTCCGATCCCGAGAAGGGTCTGTTCGTGCAGTACCTCAACGCCGGCAAGGTTCCCGGTGCGAAGACGGTCGAAGATGTGCGCCGGTTCTATGAATCCAAGGTGCCCCTCAACCGCGGCTGCCGCATCGAAGACGTCGCAAAGGCAGTTGTGTACATCATTGACCAGAAGTACGAAACCGGTCAGGCAATCCCCGTC
>JAFUQY010000374.1 GCA_017472105.1 Clostridia bacterium
ATATGGCTGCGCAGGCACCCAAGAAAATCCCCCTACAAAGAAAAAATCTGCACAGTCGAAATCCCTGTAGCAGATGAAAAAGGTTTTGGAAGGGGTTTGGGGAAACCTTTTCCTCAAAAAGGTTTCCCCAAGAACGAAAATCCAAACAAAAATCAGAGACTCACCCCTCAAGATTCCGCCGGGCAGCGGAGAGCATCAGCTTGAGACGGTTTTCCTGGTTGACGGCGGAGGCACCGGCATCATAGTCGATGGCAACGATGTTCGCGCCGGGGATTTTTTCTTTGATAGGCTTCATCATGCCCTTGCCGCAGATGTGGTTCGGGAGACAGCCGAAGGGCTGAGTGCAGACGATGTTCATCACGCCGGAGTCCGCGAGCTCGATCATTTCGGAGACGAGGAGCCAGCCTTCGCCCATCTTCGTGCCGTGACCGACGAAATCCTTCGCCAGCTCGACCGTGTGCGTGAACGGCGTCATCGGACGGAACGTGCCCTCTTCTTTGATCGCTTTGATGATCTCTGCCTGCTTCTGGCAGAGGAATTTGTACGCGATCCGGTTCATCAGACTCTTGGCTCTGCCGCCGAGATGGTACAGCTCAAAGTCCATGATGCCGTTGTAAACACAGTAGTTGAAGAAGTCCAGCAGCCCCGGCATCACCACTTCTGCCCCCTCGGATACGAGGAAGTCGTCCAGATAGTTGTTGCCGAGCGGGGAGAATTTTACATAAATTTCCCCGACCACGCCGACCTTCACCGGCTTGCGGTCTTCCCGCGGAATCTTTGCGAAATCCCGCAGAATCGCACGGTAGTTTTTCCGCATCCGTCGGGCATTGACGCCGTGCTCGAGATCCTTGACGAGAACGTCCGCCCATTTATTGCAGAGTGCCATGGCTTCGCCCTTGTTCTTTTCTACCGGACGTACCTGATTCACGATCGCCATCAGCAGGTCGCCGTACAGAACTGCGTGCGCCATGCGGTAGAACAGCGGTACGGAGTTCGGGAACCCCGGGTGCGTTTCAATATCGGAAAGCCCCAGAGGAATGACGGGAACGTCGTCCATCCCCGCGTTGATGAGTGCCTTCCGCAAAAGGGAGACGTAGTTCGACGCACGGCAGCCGCCGCCGGTCTGGAACTGGAGAAGCGCGCACTTGTGCGGGTCGTATTTGCCCGACTGGAGCGCGTCGATCAGCTGCCCGATGACCAGAATCGCGGGATAACAGGTGTCGTTGTGGACGTATTTCAGCCCGGTCTCGGCGATGTGCGGCCCGTGCGTTTCGAGAAGCTCGGTCTTGTAACCGGCGTTCTCAAGGACGCGCTGCACCAGCCGGAAATGAATCGGAAGCATATTCGGAATCAGCAGCGTGTGCGTCGATTTCATCTCTTCCGTAAATTGTACATAATTCGTATTCATTTTTTGTTGAAATCCTTTGTAGTGACTAAGGGCTAATGGTGAAGGGTGAATGACTATGCCGGATTCTATGTCTGTTTGCTGATATGAAGTAAGGATATAGTCATTCACTCTTAGTTCTTAGCTCTTAGTTAATTCAGATTACCGCCGCGAGACTGCGTAATCTTATCTTTACCGCGCCGAGGTTCGTGATTTCGTCAATCTTGATCTGGGTGTAGTACTTCCCTTCGTTTTCGATAATCCGCTTCACTTCGTCCGTCGTGATCGCGTCTACGCCGCAGCCGAACGATACGAGCTGTACGAGCTGCACGTCCTTGTTCTGCGCCGCGTAAACGGCACTGCGGTACAGACGGGAGTGATACGTCCACTGATTCAGGACGTGTACGTCCGGCGTTTCTGCGAGACGGTACACCGCGTCTTCCGATACCACCGCGAAGCCGAGCGAGACCGCCAGCTTGTCGATCCCGTGACCGATTTCGCTGTCCACATGGTACGGTCGTCCCGCGAGAATCATGATGGGCTTGTTGTTTTCTCTCGCCCATGCGACCGCGCGTTCGCCTTCCGCCGCGATGTCGTTCATGTAGGTTTCGTATTCCGTGAAGCCCGCGTCCACGGCCTTCTTCATTTCCGATTTCGTCAGATCGGGATACAGCGGCTTCAGTTCCTTGAATAAGCCACGGACGAGTTCCTTTCTGCTGTTTACGCTGAGGTAGGGGTACAGGAACCGCTTGTCCCGCAGAATGTCCATGTTGCCGCGCAGAAGTTCGCAGTAATACGCGACAACGGGGCAGTTGTAATGGTTGTCGGACGCGTGTTCGTCAATGTTCCACGTCAGGCGGGGATAGAAGATCGTGTCCACGCCCATGGCAACGAGCTGTTCGACGTGACCGTGCATGATCTTCGCCGGATAGCACGCCGTGTCGGACGGGATCGAGAACTGCCCGAGTTCGTAGGTGCGGCGGCTGGAATTGCCGGAAATCACCGTCGTGAAGCCGAGGGATTCAAAAATACCGTGCCACAGCGGGAGCAGTTCGAACATACCGAGTGCCATCGGGAAGCCGATCACGCCGCGTCTGCCGACCGTTTCCGGGAGTTTGTCCGCACACATCGCAAGGAGTTTGTTCCGCTTGTATTCGTGCAGATTCGGGACGCCGGCATTCTGATTTTCGATGCCGAGACCCTTTTCACACTTGTTTCCGGAGATGAACCGCTTGCCGCCGTCGAAGGTGTTGACCGTCAGCAGGCAGTTGTTCGTGCATCCGCGGCAGGTGGTGGTTTTCGAGGTATGGGTGAAGGTAATGAGTTTTTCGGGAGCGATCAGAGCCGTCTCCGCGGGAACGTGCGCCTTGGCATACAGTGCCGCGCCGTACGCACCCATCAGACCGGCGATTGCGGGACGGATGACGTTCCGTCCGATTTCGCGTTCAAACGCGCGGAGAACCGCGTCATTCAGGAACGTACCGCCCTGTACGACGATGTTCTGACCGAGTTCGTCGGGCGAGTGCGCGCGGATGACCTTGTATATCGCGTTCTTGACAACGCTCTGGGAAAGTCCGGCGGAAATATCCTCCACGGTCGCGCCGTCCTTCTGGGACTGCTTGACCTGCGAGTTCATGAAGACCGTGCAGCGGCTGCCGAGATTGACCGGCGCTTCCGCGAACAGACCCTTTTTCGCAAATTCCTCAGCGGTGTGATGCATACTCCGCGCGAAGGTTTCGATGAACGAGCCGCAGCCGGACGAGCAGGCTTCGTTGAGCATGATGCTGTCCACCGCGCCGTTGCGGATGCGGAAGCATTTGATGTCCTGTCCGCCGATGTCGAGGATGAAGTCCACGTCGGGCTTGAAGTATTTTGCGGCGGTGTAGTGCGCGACGGTTTCGACGATCCCGTGATCCACGCCGAGCGCGTGACGGATGAGTTCTTCGCCGTAACCGGTAACGGAGGAGGAAAGAATGCGGATGCGGTCGCCGCAGAGATTGTAGATTTCGGTGAGCTGTGCGCGGACAATTTCGACCGGATTGCCGCGGTTGGAACTGTAATACTGATAGAGAATGCGGTTGTCCTCGCCGATGAGGGTCAGCTTGGTCGTGGTACTGCCGCAGTCGATGCCGAGGTACGCGTTTCCGCTGTAGTCGTGGATGTCCACCAGATCAACGGTCGCTTTCGCGTGACGGTCGGCGAATTCGCGGTATTCCGCTTCATTGCGGAACAGAGGCTCCGTCCGCGCGGATGTCGCGGCGATTTTCGCGTTTTCAATGGCGGAAAGCAGAGAGTCCACCGTCCATGTCCGGTCGGAAGCGGATTCGGAGTAGAGTGCCGCGCCGAGAGCAACGGCAATGCGGGCATATTCGGGGAAAACGGCGTTTTCGGGGGAGAGCTTCAGCGTTTCGACAAAGCGTTCGCGCAGACCCTTGCAGAAGTACAGCGGGCCGCCGAGGAACATGACCCGTCCCTCGATTTTCCGACCCTGCGCGAGTCCGGCGATGGTCTGGTTGACGACCGCCTGATAGATGCTCGCCGCAACGTCCTCTTTTGCCGCACCCTGATTGAGCAGGGGCTGAACGTCGGTCTTGGCGAACACGCCGCAGCGGGACGCGATGGGATAGAGTTTCTTATGCTTGAGCGAAAGTTCGTCCAGTTCGTCGGG
>JAFUQY010000375.1 GCA_017472105.1 Clostridia bacterium
ACCACGACTGCGGTCTACGCGATGTATCTCGAACAGGACGGCATTCTGACCGCGCGGATCAATCTCGCCGAGGAAGCAATCCCGCTCGGACGGGAGTATGATCTCGCGGGCATGAAGATTCTCGATGAAGCCGAAAACACTGTGACTGTGGAAATTCCCACGACGATGGACGGGCGCGCGCTTGACGTTGAGCTGAGACTGGTGAAAACCGACGCCGGCTGGAGACTTGATTCCCCGACGTACTGAGGCGCCGTAAACGGCTAAAAGAAGAAAGAATAAAGAAAAAATAAGAAAGAATAAATTCGGTGCGGATTCGATCGGCGGCATTTCCGTGGTTTTCGTAGGGGACGGCTCCCAGACGTCCCGCAATGCAGTCTCTCTTCCCGGCAGAGAATCGCAGGTTGGGTGGACTCCTCTCAAAAACGGAGAAAATTTTATAAAATCTATCTTATCCTATTGACAGTTTGCACAGCGAAATGCTATAATAAAGTATCTTTTTAAAGCAGGAGGCACGAAACGCTCCGCTTTGATCCATATGAAAAGGAGATACGTCAATATGAAAAAGATTCTCGCGCTCCTTCTTGCAGCTCTCATGATCGCATCCACCGTTTCCTGTGCGGCTGATCCGGCGGAAGAAACCCAGCCTGAAGCGGATACTCCCGCAGCGGAGGCTGTTACCGAGTCCGAAACGGAAACCGAAAAGCTCTACCTGGACAATCTTCCGGAAGACCTCAGCTTCGGCGACAGTGATTTCAACATCCTCGTGCGCTCCGAAAGAGAGGATACCACATTCGCATTTGAACTCATCGGTGAAACCGTCAACGACGCCATCGCGGAACGTACCCTCGCGCTGGAAGACAGACTGGACATCACCTTCATGCCCGTTGCGCTCGTTTCCGACAAGGGTCAGTGGAATACCGCGATCGCCGGTTCCGCTCAGGCAGCTGACGGCGCGTATGACGTTGTACTTCCCGACTACTGGTGGGGCATCGAGCTCGGCGGCTACTACGCGGACCTCAACCAGATCAAGTACTTCGATTTCAGCCAGCCCTACTGGTGCGACGGCTGGAACGACAACAACGAAATCTACGGCAAGCTCTATACCGCGGTTGGTGACTGGTCCCTTGACCTCATCCTCCAGATGGAAGCCGTTTACTTCAATCAGAGAATGCTCACCGAACTCCAGCTGGATTCTCCTTACGACCTCGTCAAGGAAGACAAGTGGGTTCACGACAATTTCATCAAGATGGTGGAAGCAGGGCATCAGGACCTCAACGGTGACGGCAAATACAAGCCCGGCGACGACGTTTTCGGTCTGACTTACAACCTCCACGGCGGACGCGGATTCCTGTACGCTTACGGTATGGAACTCGGTCAGAAGAACGCGGAAGGCGAATGGACGCTCGATTACTACAACGACCGCTTCGTAAAGCTGTATGATACCGTTTACCAGATGCACAACGACTCCGGCTTCGTTTACTACGGCTCGAGCGACGGTCTCGTTTTCTCCGGCGGCTCCACGATGTTCCAGGTAGCTGTTCTTGACGTAACCCGCGGCGCACTCCGTGAAATGGAAGACGACTTCGGTCTTGTTCCCTATCCGAAGCTCGACGAGGCTCAGGAAGATTTCATCACCTTCAACCTCGGCACCGCTTACATGGCAATCATCAAGAGCGCGAAGAACCCCGAAATGTCCGCGGCTGTTATGGAAGCAATGTCCGCAGCAAACCGCAAGACGGTGATCCCCGTTCTCTTTGAAGACGCACTCAAGGATAAGTATTCCCGTGACTCCACGGCTGCGGAAATGCTCGATATCCTCCAGAGAACCATCCGCTTCGATTTTGCGTTTGTAAACGACGCAGCTCTCGGCGCACTCTGCAACAAGTACTTCGACGCAATCAACTCCAAGAAGCCCGTTGCATCCACTTATAAGTCCCTCGAAAAGGTCAGCCAGAAGTATCTCCAGAAGCTTCTCGAATCCTATCAGGACGAAGAATAACCGAACTAACGGAGACACGAAGTCTCCTTCAGGCAACCCCTTATAAAATGTAATGACACCACGAAGGCGTTTCACATGGATTTTTATCCGTGCTGTGACGCCTTTTTGGCTGTCAATCAGTTTATGTGATAAAGTAATTCGCGCAGAAATCTTAATCTTCGCCGGAAATCGTTTGCGCGATAAAGTATTTCATATCAAAAATCTTAATCTTCAAGGAGAATTTCCGAATGAATCCCATTGTAAATGCAATCCGTCAGCATATCCGCAAAATCACGCTTTCCGCGATGTTTCTCGCGATGGCGCTGCTTCTTCCGTTCCTGACCGGGCAGATTCCGCAGATCGGCTCGCTCATTTCCCCGATGCACATTCCGGCGTTCCTGTGCGGGATGACGTGCGGACCGGTGTGGGGACTTGTCGTGGGCGGCGTGTCTCCCCTGCTCCGGTCGCTGATTTTCACGATGCCTCCGATGGCGATGGCTCCGATGATGGCAGTCGAGCTTGCGGCGTACGGGCTTGTGTCGGGAGTTCTCGTGAAGGTGCTCCCGAAAGCGAATGCGTGGCTGTACGTGAACCTCGGCGTGTCCATGATCGTCGGCAGAATCCTCTACGCGGCGGTGAAAATGACCGTGATGGGGCTTGAGGGAACGGAATTTGCGCCGTGGATGGTGCTTCTCGATACCGTCACCGGCACATGGGTCGGGATTATCGTGCATTTTGTAGTCGTCCCGCCGCTGGTGATGCTGGTGAGGAGGCTGGACGGAAAAGAAAATCCGTGATACGGCATCTTGCGGGGAATTTTGCAGCGGATTTGTGAATATTCTGTTAATTTGATGGCGTTTTACTTGACCTTGAGTGTACTCCATGGGGTATAATGGTATCAGATTTTATCCACAAAAAGGAGAACGACTATGAAACGGAAACTTTCGCTTCTGCTCGCTGTGCTGATGCTTCTCTCTGCCTGCGCGAACGATACCGCAGACGAAACCACTGCCGATACATCCGCGTCCGCTGATACCGCAGTGGAAACCGAGACCGAAACCGAGAAGAAATACCTCGACAATCTGCCCGAGGATCTCACGTTCGGCGGCTCCGACTATACCATGCTCATCCGCGAAGGAAAGGTCTACGACACCATCGTGGAGGAAATGATCGGTGAAATCGTTTACGACGCCATCGCGGAACGTACCCTCATGCTCGAGGACCGCTTCGATATCCAGTTCCAGCTCACGCCTCTGCCGTTTGACGCCGGTACATGGACGAACGCCATCGCCGCATCCGTGCAGGCTTCCGACGGTGCATACGACGTTGTGCTTCCCGACTACTGGTGGGGCATCGAACTCGGCGGCTACTTCCAGGACCTCAATCAGATCGAGTATTTTGACTTCGATCAGGATTACTGGTGCTCCGGGTGGAACGAAAACACCGAATTCTTCGGCAAGCTCTATACCGCAGTCGGCGACTGGTCCCTCGACCTCGTCGGCAATACCATGGGCATCTACTTCAATCAGGCAATCATCGAGGAATTCCAGCTCGAGCATCCCTATGACCTCGTCAAATCCGGCGACTGGTACCACGATACCTTCTACAATATGGCGGAATCCGTGGTCACTGACCTCAACGGCGACGGCAGATACAACCTCGGCACCGATATGATGGGTGTCAGCTACCAGCTCCACGGCGGCCGCGGCTTTTTGTACTGCTACGGCGTCGAATTCGGGAAACAGGACGAAAACGGCAGCTGGACGCTCGATTATTTCGATGAACGCTTCGTCGATATCTACAATACCGTGTACGATATGCACAACAAGAGCAAGGGCGTGTCCTACTCCTTCGGTGACGCGTTTGCGAATATGTTTGCATCCGGCTCCGAGCTGTTCCTGGTAAGCACCTTCTATACCTCCCGCGGCACCACGCTCCGTGATATGGAAGACGACTTCGGCATCGTGCCCTACCCCAAGTACGACGAAAAACAGGCGGATTACCTCTCCTATAACCTCGGTACATCCTATATGGCAATCCTCAAGAGCGCGACCAATCCCGAAATGTCCGCCGCAGTCATGGAAGCACTGTCTGCCGCAAACCATAAGACAGTCGTGCCCACCCTGTACGAGGACGCACTCAAGGATAAGTACTCCCGTGACCCCGTTGCGGCTGAGATGCTCGATATCATGCAGTCCAGAATCCGCTTCGACTTTGCGTACGTCCACGAAGCATCCCTCGGCAACTGCGCGAATAAGTACTTTGACGCCATCGCGTCAGGTCAGCCCGTCGCATCCACGCACAGAAGCATCGAAAAACTCAACACCCGTCTCCTCGCGAAGCTGCTCGAGCTGTACGAGGAAATGGAGTGAGAAGTGCTGAATGAAGATTCACGCCTCATCCGTCACGATTTTTTGAGAAAAATCGCGCCACCTTCCCCGGCTGCGTTGATGAAGCCGAAATTTATAGTGCCTGCACGGGGAAGGCTTGTTAAGGGTGGCGTTCCGGAGCATCGCCGTGAGTAAATCACAGTTTGCGCCGCGGGTTCATCGCCGGAAGTGAATCTTTATCAGCGGCGGGAGCAAGCCCCCGCCCTACGGTTAAGACCGACGTCCTG
>JAFUQY010000376.1 GCA_017472105.1 Clostridia bacterium
ACACGCGACAGCCCCGCCTGCAGAGAGTATTATACTAAAAAAACTCCCGTTTGTCAAGTCAAATCAAAAACCGGACCATCCGTCAGGACAGCCCGGTCCGATATCATACGATTATCTTTCGTTCTTGTAGATTTCCTTGAAGTACTTGTAGGTGTCAACCTTCAGTTCGCCGCAGGCAGCTTCGTCGCAGGCAACGATTCCGTCCGGATGCATCTGCAGAGCGGAGATGGTCCATGCATGGTCAACGCCGCCTTCCACGCAGTGACGGAGAGCACGTGCCTTGTTGTGGCCGCTGATGAGCAGAAGAACCTGCTTGGAGTCGCATACGGTGCCGACGCCGACGGAGAGAGCGGTCTTGGGAACCTTGTTGGGGTCGTTGTCGAAGAAGCGGGAGTTCACGATCAGGGTGTCTTCGGTGAGAGCGCGTACACCGGTGCGGGACACGAGGGAGGTGAAGGGTTCGTTGAATGCGATGTGACCGTCCACGCCGCTGCCTCCCATGAAGAGGTCGATGCCGCCGAAGGATGCGATCTTTTCTTCATACTGCCTGCATTCCGCTTCCAGATCTTCCGCCATACCGTTGAGGATGTTGATGTTTTCGGCGGGAATGTCGATGTGGTTGAAGAAATTCACGTGCATGAAGTACCAGTAGCTCTGGTCATGTTCGCGGGGCAGACCAACGTATTCGTCCATATTGAAGGTCACTACGTTCTTGAAGGAAACTTCGCCGGCCTTGTTCATTTCGATCAGGCGCTTGTAAACGCCCAGAGGAGAGGACCCGGTGGGCAGACCCAGTACGAAAGGACGGTCTTCCTTGTGGTTGTTGATGGCGTCAGCGATATGCTGTGCGGCCCATGCACACATTGCATCGTAGTCGTTCTTGATAATCAGTTTCATTTCAAATCACACTCCAGATTGTTTTGATAGCTTTTCCGAAAGCTCTGTTACCGAAAGTATACTCTTTCCCGAAGGGGTTTGCAAGTGTTTCCGGCAAAATCTCCACTTTCCACACATCTTTTCATGCGGAAAAGTGATTTTTAGGCAGTATTTTCCGGGTCACTGCAGTGTTTTCAGCCACGCGGTCAGTGGATCGCACCGTGCCTCAAAGCGGTATTCCGTCTCCCCGTCCGTGAAGCTCACATAGCAGTCGTCGCCCGCGATGTAAAGCACGCACGCATCGGAAAACTTGGTGTACATCCCGATTCCGTCCGTGACACGGTACACATTTTCCGTATCGTACCGGCGCAGGGCAAATTTCAACGTGCAGTCGTACAGGAGGGAGTCCGGATCGTATTCGTACCCGGTCAGCTCCAGGGACTGCAGCCAGACGGGATCGAATCCTTCGTATTTCTTCTGATCCTCAAATTTGCTCCGCCGGTTGATGATGACTTGACTGATGTTTTCCGTCCGCATCACCCTATCGTACAGGGATCGGTAGCCCTCCTGTGCACGCTCGGCAATGCGGTCAACGGAAGAACGGACGCCAGAACCTGTGAAGATCACAACAAACACAGCTGCCGCCGCGAGCAATACCGTCACGGCAATGGCAAACGCTGTCAGTTTACGATCCCATCTGCGATTCATGGACGTCCGTCCTTTCAGTTTTTAGTTTAACTATTAGTTTAATGATTTCTTTGCCGCTCCCGGTTTCACCTCGGAGAATTTTCCGTCAGGGAAATTCTCGGGAGCAGGGTGGTTTTCCTGAAATTTCAGCTTGAGCGTATCCCTGCTCATTCTTCCACGTCGAAGAACCAGTTGTTCAGCTTTTCGAAGGACTTCTTCAGCATCTTCGCACTTCTCTTCAGGTCGGAGGAGATGGATTCCTTCGCGCCGGAAATACCGCCGGTTACAGTAGAACGGATGGTGATGTTGGCGAAGTGGAGGTTGTAGGACAGGTCGTCGAATACCAGTCTCAGCATACGAACGGTGTCTTCGTCACGGGAAGACTTGCCCTGAAGAGTGATGTTGACGTAACCTTCCATAACGGTGTCATGGGATGCCGCGTTGAGAGCGTCGAGGATGTTCGCGTTGCGGTTCACATCTTCAACGGTTACGGGGATCATCTGCATGAAGGGGTTGAGGATGATGGAGTAATATCTGTCCTGATCCTGATCGTACTTCGGCGGGGGAACGATACCGAAGTCGGCTTCCATGTTGCGGAGTTCACGGGTCCATGCCATGCATTCGGAGTAGAAGATGGTGGCATTTTCCATGAAGAGTTCCTGGATGATTCTGTCGCCCTTGCCGCGGAGGTAGGGAGTGAAACGGCTCTGGCGGATATCGAATACGTCGTTGCCGCCCCAGTACATATCGTAGATCTTGGTGTAAACGTCGATGAGCTTTTCACCGTCGGTACCGTCGATGAGGTATCCGGTTTCGGGATCCTTGTCGATGTAGTTGACACCACAGCCGCGGGTCAGCATATCAATACCGATTTCGTTGTAGGTAATCCAGCCGTACTTGTCCTTGTCGGTCCACAGGCCGTCACCGTCAGCGTCATGAACACCGGCTTCCAGCATAGCTGCGAAGTTGTCGATGGTCCATTCGTTGTTGTCAACCATTTCATAGGGATTGGTCAGATTGTAGTCCTTGATGAGCTGCTGGTTGAAGTACAGCGCACGGATGGAGTCGAAACGGGTGGTGTCGAAGGAACCGGTGGTGAAGTACAGCTTGTTGTTGATGGCAAGGTCTTCGTTTGCGTTCTGGTCCCACCATACCTGGTCAAGATGCAGACCTTCGAGGGTGTTCAGATCGTATACGTTGCCTTCCTGAGCGATTGCAAAGTCACCCATCAGAGTACAGAGTGCCACGCCGAAGTCATCGGTACCGCCCTTGACGGAGTTTCTCAGCTCAGCCGCGGAGTCGGATACCTGATGTTCCGCAATGTTTACGTTCAGATATTCGTTGACTCTCTGGGTTCTTTCGTAAATACCGTCGTTTACGGGTTCGCCGGTGGTTTCTTCAACAATCACGTTGAGGTAGGAGTACCATGTAGCGGTACAGCCGTTGAGGATGGTGAAGGTGTAGCCGTCGTAGTTGTTCTGGTCAACGCCTTCCTTCCAGTTGTAGGACAGATCCACGCCGATCAGACCGTCGGAAGTTTCGGCAGCTTCGGTGTCAGCAGCGGTTTCTTCCACACCTGCGGGAGATGCTTCGGTGTCAGCCGCAGTGGTGTCCTGGGTTTCTTCGGCTGCCTTTTCGGAACAGGATGCCAGAGAAGACGCCAGCATCAGAGCCGCAAGAAGAGCCGCAAGAATACGTTTCTTGTTTGTCATAAATTCCTCCTGAAGATTTCAGATATTCTGCGTCCCTTATGAGCGCACCATAATAACGGGACACTTGGATATTTTATATTATACCCCCATTCTTTCTTTTTGTCAAGAGCGGTTTTCCCCTTCCCCGATGACGTCCTCCGGAATTTCCGCGCAAAAAGAACGCTGTCCCGCAAAGACAGAATTGACAAATCCCGTATAATATGATAAAATGTAGACAATAATCAATC
>JAFUQY010000377.1 GCA_017472105.1 Clostridia bacterium
CATGCAATTCTGAAGTCCAGAATGATGTCGCCTTCCAGACGGATGAAGGCAGCTGCAAAGTCGTCAACCGAGAAACGGGCAGCGTCAGCACCGTTGTACTTGGGGTTCTTGCCGAAGAAATCGGAAACATAACCGGAAACGGTCAGCGGCTTCGGATAACCGATAGCGTTCAGAACCATATCCAGGGAGTAGCATCCGATGTCACCCAGAGCACCGATACCGCCGGTGGACTTTTCGATGAAGGTGGAACCCGGAATACCGCGGCGACGACCACCACCGGTCTGGATGTAGTAGATCTTGCCGAGAACGCCGGAGTCAACGATCTTCTTGATCATCTGCATGTTGGCGTCGAAACGGGGCTGGAAACCAACGGATACGAAGGTGCCGCTTTCCTTTTCAACTCTGCATACTTCTTCCGCTTCTTCGAGAGTAACGGTGAAGGGCTTTTCAAGAAGAACCGGGATACCCTTCTTGAGAGCGTAGATGGTGGGTTCTGCGTGCTGGGTGTTGTAGGTGCAGATGGAAACTGCGTCGAGTTCTTCGTTGTCGATCATTTCCTTGTGGGAAGGATAGAAACGAACGCCGGATACACCGAATCTTTCCATGAACTTTTCAGCCTTGCCGGGGATGAGGTCGGCTGCCGCTACGATTTCAACGTCGGGCTGAATCTTGTAGCTCTGGATGTGGGATTCTGCAATCCAACCGGTACCGATGATACCAACCTTCAGCTTCTTGTTGGTGTCAACCTTGGTTTCTTCTACTGCTGCCTGTTTGAACTGGCTGAGAACTGCGTCTGACATTTGTTTTGTCCGCCTTTCCTGAATAGTTTTATTTGAATGAAATAAAAAGTCAAATAGAGATGTCCCGAACCGTATCCCGCTGCATCAGCGAAGCGGAAGGTCGTGGGATCTGCTGTGATTTCAGCTCCGATAACGCCGGTATGCCTGTCAGGGCTTCCTGACCAGCGAAGCGGAAGGTCGTGGGATATAAAGCATAAACCCAAGCCGTAAAAACGCCGAGCCATGCCCGTGGGGGCGTCCCCACTTACCAGCCGAGGGATTTGAGGTATTCGCGGGATGCCTTGATGGATTCCATGCGGGAGAGACCCATAGAGGGTTCGTCCTGTTCAACGACTACCCACTGCGCGCCGGCTTCCACAGATGCCGCAAGGATCGCGGGCATGTCCTGCATACCGTGACCTACGGGACGGAATTCGAAGCTGGAGGGCTCGTCGTCGTTGTGATCGTCGTCAAGACCGATGAGGGCGTAAAGATGTGCCGGGAGCTTGCCGGTCAGGTTGAAGTCCTTCAGATGCACAACGGGTGCACGTCCGGTGTACTTCTTTACGTAATCCGCGGGAATTTCGCCGCCGATGTTCACCCAGCAGGTGTCAAGCTCGGTCTGGAGATATTCGGGGGATACGGTTTCATAGAGAACGTCGAGACCGTACTTGCCGTCAACCTTCACGAATTCGAAGTCGTGGTTGTGGTAGAGCAGGGTGATGCCGTACTTCTTCGCAATGGCACCGAGACGCGCGATGTCGTCCATGGTTTCTTCGAACTTTTCACCGCCGGGACGGCGTTCGGGAGTTACATAGGGAACAGCCGCGAACTTCACGCCGATGGTCTGGTATGCAGCAAAGGTTGCATCCGGATCAGCCAGCATTTCAGCGAGCGGAATGTGTGCGGATACGGGAACGAGACCGATGCCGTCGATCAGACCCTTGATGTAGTCGGGGGAATAGCCGTAAAGACCGGCAAATTCAACGCCGTCGTAGCCCATTTCCTTGATCTTCTTCAGAGTATCGGCAAGGTTCTTTTCCGCAGTGTCGCGAACGGAATAAACCTGAACCGCTACGGGTAACTTGGTCATATCTGTAATCCTCCTGTGAGAGAAATCGTATTCTGGAGGCATGCCCGGAATCTTCATCCCCGACGCACACCTGTCATTTTTCTTATTATATCGTATCCATCCCTCAAAATCAAGAGGTTTTTGCTATTTCGCATAAAAAATATCGCCGTCCGGGTGCCTTCTCTTGGCATGATTTTTTCCTGCCGGAAGAATCTGCCAGATGGAACAGTAAACCGTTGCAAATTATGCCGTAATGCCGAAAAAATATTGTGATTTTTATCAATTGACTTTCCCGTCAGGATATCTTATAATTTATTAATCCAATTTTTAAAGTTCAAGACAGTATCCGATACATTATTTAATTGAAAGGTATGGTTGAAAGAGATGGCAAACAGCTTCATCGAGAGCAAGGTCGCTTATGAAGGTCTCACCTTTGACGACGTTCTTCTGATTCCCGCAAAGAGCGAGGTGCTCCCCAGCACAGTATCCCTCAAGACCCGGCTCACCAATAAAATCACGCTGAACATTCCCCTGATGTCCGCGGCAATGGACACCGTTACCGAATACGGTCTGGCAATCGCCATGGCACGTGAAGGCGGCATCGGCATTATCCACAAGAACATGTCCATCGAACAGCAGTGCGATCAGGTGGAACGTGTCAAGAGAAGCGAAAACGGCGTTATTACCAACCCCTTCTTCCTGCATCCTGAAAACTACGTTTACGAAGCGGACGAGCTCATGGGCAAGTACAAGATCTCCGGTGTGCCGATCTGCGACCACGACGGCGTTCTTGTCGGCATCATCACCAACCGTGACCTGCGGTTCATGACCGACTACAACGTACGCATCGACAGCGTAATGACCAAGGAAAATCTCGTAACCGTACCGGTCGGAACCACCCTCGAACAGGCTAAGGAAATCCTCCGCGGCAACAAGATCGAAAAGCTCCCGATCGTTGACGCTGACTTCAAGCTCCGCGGTCTGATTACCATCAAGGACATCGAAAAGGCTGACCGTTATCCGAATGCTGCCAAGGACGAAAAGGGCCGTCTCCTCTGCGGTGCTGCAATCGGCGTTACCGCTGACGTAACCGAACGTGCAGGCGCACTTCTCGCAGCAGGTGCCGACGTTCTCGTTCTCGACTCCGCTCACGGTCACTCCCAGAACATCCTCAACTGCATCAAGAAGATCAAGGAAGCATATCCCGAATGCCAGCTCATCGCCGGAAACATCGCAACCGCAGAAGCTGCACGCGACCTCATCGAAGCAGGCGCTGACGCAATCAAGGTCGGTATCGGCCCCGGTTCCATCTGCACCACCCGTGTTGTAGCAGGTATCGGCGTTCCCCAGATCAGCGCAGTGATGAACGCATACTCCGTTGCCATGGAATACGATATCCCCGTTATCGCAGACGACGGTATCAAGTACTCCGGTGACCTTCCCAAGGCAATCGCTGCGGGCGCAAACGTTATCATGGTAGGCTCCCTCCTCGCAGGCTGTGAAGAAGCTCCCGGTGCGACCGAAATCTATCAGGGCAGACAGTTCAAGGTTTACCGCGGCATGGGCTCCCTCGCTGCTATGGAAAAGGGCTCCAAGGACCGTTACTTCCAGGAAAATGCGCGCAAGCTCGTTCCCGAAGGCGTTGAAGGCCGCGTTCCTTACAAGGGACCTCTCGCTGACACCGTATTCCAGATGATGGGTGGTCTCCGCGCAGGTATGGGCTACTGCGGTGCTGCTACCGTGGAAGAGCTGAAGCAGACCGGCAGATTCGTAAAGATGTCCGGCAACGGTCTCCGCGAATCCCATCCTCACGATATCAATATCACCAAGGAAGCGCCCAACTACTCCGTACAGGTTCAGTAAAGCAATACACAAATCCCTCATTCGGTTCAAGCCGGACGGGGGATTTTTTGCGTTCATCCAATCCGGGATTTTTCCAACGGATCGTTGATTTCGTCGCCAACAGCGGGTTTGTTGCAATCCGGTCACATCCGTGGTACAATAGAACCGTAAACGGTACCGGTACAAATCCAACACACGAAAGGGACAGCACATGACAATTACACTGGCGGAAAACCTGAAAAAACTCCGTCTCGCACGGGATCTGACGCAGGAGGAGCTGGCGCAGTTTCTCGGCGTCACATCGCAGGCGGTATCCAAATGGGAAAGACGGGAAGGGTACCCAGACATCACGATGCTCCCGGTGATTGCGAATTATTTTGAAGTCACCGTGGACGATCTGCTCGGGAATGATATCCTTTCAAAGGAAGAAAAAATCAAAGGCTATATTGACGAATACAACAGACTTCACAGGGAACGCAGGCCGGAGGAAGAGGCTGCACTGGCGGAAAAAGCATACAGTGAATACCCCTACGACTGGCGGATTGCGGAGATTTACATCATAAGCCGCACGCACGGATTCACAAGGATGCCGGACAGCAATACCCTCGCGGAACTGCGGCGTCTGTGCGGACTGGTCATGGAAAAATGCACGGATCCCGTTGTACGCAAGCGTGCCGTCTATACCATGATTTTCGCGGAAGACGACGAGCATGTGGAACGCTGGTTCGCGGAAGCTCCCGACAACGCCGATTACCTCGAACAGGAGCGTCGTGAAGAGCGATACATCGGCCGGGAGCAGTGGGAGCTGTACTACCCGCAGAAGCAGGAAAACATGCGCGATATCTTCGGCTCACTGTTTGAGAAAATGGGATATTACAGCGATCCGGCTGCTCCGGAATGGAAAGCGGAAGTACGGAAACGCCGGATTGATCTGATTGAGGTGCTCTTCACGGGAACGGACCGGCTTCTGTATCAGATGTACCGCGGCGCGTGGATTGAATACGCCATGGCACTGGACGGATGCGGACGGATCGCGGAGACAATCGATGCACTCAGCCGGGCAGTGGAGTTGTGGGAGGAGCAGTACCGGTTCGCCGAGAGCCTCAATGTGCCGCATGACGCGAAGGTACGCCTGTCCGATCCCATGTGGAATAAGCTCGCGTACCCTGCATACCCGAGAAAATTCCACACAAAATTCGCGGATTCACTTGCACAGCGTCCGGAATATGCGGAAAATGCGGATTTTCAAAACCTGATGGCGCGGATTGAGCCGCTGAGATGAAAAAAGCCTGTATCGGCAAAACGTCGGTACAGGCAATTTTTATGCATTTCAGTCAACGGAATAGAATACGTTGTCCTCAAGACCGCACTTGGCGATGCTGTCTTCGGTGTACGGGAGGGAAGTTGTCGGAATCACGCCGAGCCGTGCAAATCCTGCGCCCTCGGGCTGGATGAACACGTTTCTGCGGATCACGGGCATGGATGCACTGTCCTCGCAGGCAACATGGAGCAGATCGTGCGCGCCGCGGTCGAAGATGTTGTTCTTGAACACCATGTCGCAGCCGGGGTTGATGTGATCCCAGCTCTTGATGTGTACGTCGGGACCCTTGTCGGGACGCTGCTTGCCGAAGCCGCTGCCGCAGAACCGCATGATGTTGTCCGTGATGCGGACGTGGCTGATTTCGCGCTTCGAACCGTCTGCCGCTTTGCCGAGGAAGTATTCGATGGAATAGACGCAGTTTTCGATCAGGTTGCCCTTGTAGGTCACGTCCTTCATGATGCAGTCGCCGCTCTCACCTGCGGAGAACTGATGGGTGATGCCCGCGTCGTATGCCTGATTGATCCAGCAGTTTTCGACCGTGTAGTCGGTGCATCCGCCGTAGATTTCGACCGCGTTGCCGAATCTGGTGGGTCTGCCGTCACGGTAATACTGCACGGAGCCGCCGATCCATTCAAATTCGCACCAGTCCACGTGGAGTCCGCTGGTCGTTCCCGCACCGATGCCGTGACAGCCGCAGTACATCACGTGCAGATTGTTGATGCGCACATTGTCGCCGGTGATGCGGATACCGTTGGTACGGATGCAGAATTCCATGGAGAAGAATCTCTCCGTCGGCGCACCTCTCGTGGAGCGGAGATAGAGCGTGCTGTTTTCGTCCGTGCCTCTGAGATTCGCGCCGCCGAGATCGTGATAGAACGTGAGATCCCCGTCAAGATCGCGCCAAGATGTGAAGGGTTTGCCGTCGGTGAGGTTCACGTTGTTCTTGAAATCCACCGTCGCTTTGGTCGCATAGGCACGTCCGCCGTCGAATACGATGCAGCCGATGTCATCCGCGATTTTTTCGGAGTAGACGTAAATATTCTCCACATCGGTGGGAAGCCATTTGCCGGTTTTCGCGCCGTCGAACGGGGACGCACAGAGAATCGGCTTGGGACCGTGACCGTAAGAGGAATAGATCACTCCGGGCTTTGCGGTCAGCACTCCGCGGTAGATATCACCTCTGTGGAAGAGAACGCAGTCGCCGGGGCCGAGATCCGCACGGTTGACGCGGTCAAGGGTCTGCCATGCGGTAGCGGGAGTCATACCGTCCGCATCATCGGAGCCGCCTGCGGAAACATACCAGCGTTCCCCGGGGATGACGATATCGCTTTTCGCGCTGCGGATTGCCTCACGGCGTGTTGCGGCGACCTTCTCCAGTCGGTTGAGCAGATTCGGCGTGATTTTCTGTATCATATTGTACCTCGCGTGAAATTTTCATGTTACCATGATTATACAACATTCACGCGCCGTCGGCAAGGAGTTTGGAGAAATTTATCGTTTTCTGCGTGCATTTTTCTTCACGGGTGAACGGTGAACCTTCCGTTTCCGCCCGATGAAGGCACCTGCACAGGCGCAGGGAATCACGATGGCCGTGTAAATCAGCGTGTACGGAAACGCAAAGGATGACGCCGGCAGCGGAAAGCACGAGAGAAGCAGCATCAGCACCGCCGTCAGAGCTCCCGAGAGAATTCCCGATAGAATCCCGTCACCGGAGAACCGCACCGCCGCAAATCCCGACACCAGCGAGGAGAGATACAGACACGCCAGAGAAAGCGGTGCAATCATACTCCCCGGATCCTCCGCCGCATTTGCCGCACAGCATGAAATCAGCAGAAAAATCAGCAAAGCACCCGCCCAGACTGCCTGAGAAAGAAGACATGCCGCCCACATCGGTTTTGTTTTCGTCTGCATAAGAAAACCTCCAGCTCTTTTTTCACACCCTATGCAGACCGGAATAAAAATATTCCCAATCTGCCCCAATTATTGAAAGCGAAGCTTTCTTCCTTTTCTCTTCTCTCTTCTCTCTTCTCTGATCCCGCAAAAAACAAAAAAACAGGAGCCAAAACTGACTCCTGAAGTTTCCCGTTAATCTGCGTCTTCCGCGTGAACATCCACGTTGCGGACTGCGGTGCGGAGGATGCGGATCTTGTTGCGTTCGTTGCTGGTTTCGATCAGAACGGTTTCGTCCTTGATGGAAACGATCTTGCCGATGATGCCGCCGATGGTGGTGATTTCGTCACCGACCTTGAGGTTGTTGCGCATGTCGTTCTGTTCCTTGTCCTGCTTCTTCTGAGGACGGTACATGAAGAAATAGAAGATGGCAACCATGGCAACCAGCATAATCAGCGTGGTGGCTGCATTTGCACCGGGGGAAACGGTCTGGTCGCCGCTTGTGAGGAAATAATACATTTCTGCTCTCCTTGGTTGAATTTGTAACTATCTTTATAATTATAACTTAAAATCCGCCGCTTGGCAAGGGATTGGCGGACAATTCATATATTGTTTAAAATTACCGTACCCGTCCGAACGCGCCGAGCAGGGAAATCAGCTCAAGATAATTCCCGTTTCCGATTTCACCGCCCGATCCGCATGCCCATTTTCCGGGATAGCGGCGGTACAGCTCTTCCACTTTGTCGTAAATCGCGACCGGAGCGGATGCGGAGACCTCTTTTACCCCAAGCCCGCCGAGAATGCGGATTCTGTCCCCGTATTTCTCAAGCAGTTCCTCCGCACCGGACAGCGCAAAGTACCCGCAGTCTCCGCGTGCAATGGCGTCTTCGATGGTACCGTCCATGCGGATCACCGGAAGTTTGTCCGTTGTCAGATCCCCGTAAAGTCCAGCCGAGTCCGCTGATGTTTCCGCAATTGCCAGCTCATCCCGCGACCGGCACAGAAGACAGAACCCGACGTCCGTGGTTTTCCGCGCCGCATCTATCGCAGCCTCCAGTCCGGCGTGAGAGGGAAGGGATGCCATGTCCAGCACGATCACATCCGATCTCGTACGGTCGGTGAGGGAAATCAGCGTGTCAATCACGTGCTCCGCTGTATCCCAGAGATGCCCGCCGCGCCGCCAGATCAGCGTTTCCGTATGCGTTTTTGAGAGAAACGGCTCAAACAGCACGGGCAAAGTCCCCTGTCCGAGCAGAAATTCGGTGAAATACCGTCCGTTCATCGGTGTCCTCCGGTTAAAAATCCGTTTTCCTCATTATAGCAGAGATCGCGCTTCATTGCAAGACGATGAGAAAAATTAAGAATTCATTAAAAATCCCGTGACCCCGTTGACAGCGGTACCGGTATATGATATAATCCAACTGTACTAATACGAATAATACAGTTAACACACCATCAAAAAGGAGGGAGCAAGCCTTGAGTCTGATCACAGTGGACCTGCGGGACCGCAAACAGCTATACGAGCAGCTGATCGACAACATCAAAGCCCTGATCCTGTCGGGTGAATTCAAAAAGGATGACAAGCTGCCGTCGGTGCGGAGTCTGGCGAAGGAGCTGGGCATCAACCCGAACACCATCCAGAAGGCATATTCCGAGCTGGAGCGGTGCGGCATCATCATGACACTGCCGGGACGGGGAAGCATCGTTCTGGCGGATCGGGCAAATCTGAGAGACGAAATGACCGTCAGACTGGAGACGGCGATGACGGCACTGGCACACGAAATGGAACAGTCCGGCATCACGAAGGAAGAATTCGTCCGCGCGGCTGAGAACGCATGGGACAGAACAGGAGGAATCCAAAATGATTAAGATCGATTCGGTCACCAAAACATTCGATACGGTAAAAAGCCTCGCGGATGTGTCGCTGATTGTGGAAAAAGGCTCCATTTTCGGGCTCATCGGTTCCAACGGTTCCGGCAAATCCACGCTTCTGCGGATTCTCTGCGGCGTGTACAAACCGGACAGCGGCGATATTTTCTACGACGGCGTGCCGGTCTGGGAAAACGCGGACGTGAAGAAATCCATCGTCTACCTCTCCGACGACCAGTTTTTCCTCACAAACGCCACCTCCGCCGACATGATGCGGATGTACAGAAGCGTGTACCCGACCTTCTCGGTGGAGAAATACAAGCACTACATGAACCAGTTCGGACTGGACGAAAACCGCCGGCTGAACACCTTCTCCAAGGGCATGCAGAAGCAGGTTTCGTTCATCCTCGGACTGTCCTGCTGCACGGAGTACCTCTTCTGCGACGAAACGCTCGACGGACTCGACCCGGTCATGCGGCAGACGGTGCGTCACATCATCGCGTCGGAAGTGGCGGAGCGGGGCATGTGCGTGGTCTTCGCGTCCCACAACCTCAAGGAGCTGGAGGACATCTGTGACCATGTGGCACTTCTGCACCGCGGCGAGCTTTTGTTTGAAGCGGGCATCGACGACATCAAGCGGGATATCCACAAAATCCAGATGGGTGTGGACAGATCCCGTGCGGAGGAAATCCGTGAGTCCCTCAAACAGCTTGATACCGTCTCTGTCGAGCAGCGCGGAAGCCTGTTCACCATCGTCGCACGCGGCACG
>JAFUQY010000378.1 GCA_017472105.1 Clostridia bacterium
ATCGCGCAAGACCCATTCGTCAACGCTTTCCGTGCAATGTCCGACTACGCAAGCTCCGGCCTCGGTCTGGGAATCCACCCTCGCTGTAGCGGACTTCGAGTACAGGGACCCGCTGCTCCCCCGGCTGGTATGGCCTTGATTTACGAGTTATTGCTTGCTGACACCATGGTATTATACCATAAAAGAAAACAGAATGCAAGACTGCGGCGCATGAATTTACGTTTTGTTTATAAATTCATGCCGTCGATCCTGCATTCCGACCGTATTCTTACCGTTTTTCCAGTCTGCGGAGCTTTTTCATCCCCGCGTAGGTTCCGTCGCCGCCGAGTTCCGCTTCAATCCGGGTCAGGCGGTTGTATTTCGCCGTTCTCTCCGCACGGACGGGCGCGCCGGTTTTGATGAATCCCGCGTTCAGTGCGACAGCGATATCCGCAATCGTGGAGTCAGCCGTCTCGCCGGAGCGGTGCGAAAGAATCGTCGCGTAACCGTTTTCCTTCGCGAGGTTCACCACGTCAATCGTCTCCGTCAGCGTACCGATCTGGTTCGGCTTGACGAGAATCGCGTTTGCACGTCCGGCATCAATCCCGGTCTGAAGCTTCTTCGGATTGGTCACAAAATAGTCGTCGCCCACCAGCATCATCCGTCCGCCAAGCCGTTTTGTCATCTCGCTCCAGCCGTCGTCATCGTCCTCGCCAAGCCCGTCTTCGATCGACACAATCGGGTACTTCGCCGCCAGCCGTTCCCATTCGCTGATGAGCGCGGAGGACGTGTACACCTTCTTGTTCTTCGGCAGAATGTACGAGCTGCCCTGTGCCCATTCGCTCGACGCCGCATCCATCGCAATCTTCACGCTGTCCGTGGAGTATCCGGCATCCGTGATCGCGCGCACGATATAATCCAGCGCTTCATCCGCGTCGCTGAGGTTCGGTGCAAATCCGCCTTCGTCACCGACCGTGGTGATGTGCCCGTTTGCCTTGAGAATCGCGCCGAGCCGGTGGCAGATTTCCGCACCCGCACGCAGAGCTTCCGAGAACGTCCCGAATCCCATCGGCAGAATCATAAATTCCTGTACATCAAGGCTGTTTGCCGCATGTGCACCGCCGTTGAGGATATTCATCATCGGAACGGGCAGGGTCTTGCCGGAAATCCCGCCGAGATAACGGTACAGGGGAATCCGGTAATGGGACGCCGCCGCACGTGCAGACGCAAGGGAGACCGCCAGCATCGCATTTGCGCCGAGCCGCTTCTTGTTTTCCGTGTCGTCCAGACGGATCAGCCGGCAGTCGACCTGCGATACATCGCATTTTGTCCCGCACAGCTCGTCGTTGATCCTGCCGTTCACATTCTCGACCGCACCGAGCACTCCCTTGCCGCCGTAGCGGTTCGTGTCACCGTCACGCAGCTCATGCGCTTCGTATTTTCCGGTTGACGCTCCCGACGGGGATGACGCCACGCCGGTGGTTCCGTCCTCAAGCACCACGACAGCCTCCACGGTCGGATTTCCGCGGGAATCGAGAATCTCGCGTGCAAATACCTTTTCAATCCTGTTTCTTGTCAGCATAATTTCCTCCGGTTATTTTCGTATCCGAGGAAAGTATTCCCGGATTTTATGAAAATATTCACCAAATCTATTGAAAACAAATCCGGATTATGGTATTATTTCCATAAAGAAAATGCAAAATTTCAAAAACAAACAGGAGGCAACTATGAGACTGGAAGACCTGACCGTCATCAAGGCCGCACCCACGCCGGGGGATACCAGATGGTTCCAGCACGACCGGTTCGGCATGTTCATCCACTGGGGACTTTACGCTCTGGGCGCACGGCACGAATGGCTCAAGCGGCACGAACGCATCCCCACAGAGGTGTACGACAAGTATTTCCGCCACTTTGATCCCGACCTGTACGACCCGGAACTCTGGGCAAAGGCGGCGGCAGATGCGGGAATGAAGTATTTCGTCGTCACCACCAAGCATCACGAGGGCTTCTGCCTGTGGGATTCCGCCTACACCGACTACAAGGCAACAAACACCCCATACGGCAAGGACATCCTCACGCCCATGGTCGACGCGTTCCGCTCCAAGGGACTGCGCACCGGCTTCTATCACTCGCTTCTTGACTGGCACCATCCCGACTACACCGTGGATGCATGTCACCCCATGGCGGAAAACGAAGAGTACATCGCAAAGGACGCCGAACGCGATATCAACCGTTATGTGGACTATCTCCACAATCAGACCGAGGAGCTGCTGAAGAAATACGATCCCGTTGATATCATCTGGTTCGACTTCTCCGTAGGTCCGAACGCGCGATTCAAGGGCAAGGGCAAGGAAACGTGGAGAAGTGAAGAGCTCCTCGCAAAAATCCGCGCCATCAATCCCGGCATTATCATCGACGACCGCCTGCAGATCGATCAGGACGTCAAGACGCCCGAGCAGTACATGCCGCAGGAATGGGTCAGGGTCAACGGCGTTCCGGTTGTCTGGGAGGGATGCCACACCTTCTCCGGCTCCTGGGGCTACTACCGCGACGAGCAAAGCTGGAAGAGCGTGGATCAGCTGCTGAAAATGCTCATCGACAGCGTCTCCATGGGCGGCAACCTGCTTCTCAACGTAGGACCGACCGGACGCGGCGAATTCGACGAACGCGCATACGACCGTCTCACCGGCATGGGCAAGTGGATGAAGCGCCACTCCCGCTCGATCTACGGATGCACGCAGGCTCCGCTGGAATTCGAATGCCCGCGCGACTGCCGCTACACGTACAATCCCGAAAAACAGCGCCTGTACCTGCACATGTACAACTGGCCCTTCGGCAAGATCCAGCTGCACGGGGAAGTCGCGGAACACGTTGAGTACATCCAGCTTCTCTCCGACGCGTCCGAAATCCGCTATACCTACCATCCCGAACAGCAGATTGTCGACATTCCTCTCCCTGTATGGAAACCGCTCGGTGCGGACATTCCCGTCCTTGAAATTTATCTGAAATAAGCATCACATGCCCTGATTTTTCATAGAATGGCATACCATTCACGAAAGGTCAGGGCTTTTTCATGCAGATTCACACCGTCCAGCCCGGGGACAGCATCTATTCCATCGCGCAGGAATACGGCGTGCCCCCGTCGCGGATCATCACGGACAACATGCTCGATTCGGTTACCGGACTCGTCGTCGGACAGGATCTCGTCATCCTCTTTCCGACCGTGACCCATACCGTCCGCGCAGGAGACAGCATCACCTCCATCGCCGCACTCTACGGAACGGATGCCGGCACAATCTACCGGAACAATCCCATCCTCGGCGGCGTCCCGGATATTTACCCCGGACAGATTCTGAACATCGCCTACGATACGCCGCCGCTCGGAGAAATTTCGTCCAACGGATACGCCTACACAACCATCAGCCGGGACATCCTGCGCCGCACACTGCCGTACCTCACGTATCTGTCCGTGTTTTCCTACGGCATCCGGCAGGACGGTTCGCTGATCGTCCCCGAAGGAGCGGATGAGCTGACCGCACTTGCGCGGGAGTACGATACCGTGCCGCTTCTGGTGCTGACATCCCTCTCGGAAAGCGGGACCTTCTCCAGTGAGCTTGCCGGGCAGGTTCTCGCGGATCCCGTACTGCGGCAGAGCGTTGTCGGGAACGTGGTATCCGAGGTAGTCTCATCCGGATACGGAGGCGTGGACGTGGATTTTGAGTACATTCCCGCAGAATATGCCGACGAATACGCCGCGTTTCTTACCGAGATCGGCGATGCACTCGGGGAAGAGTATCCCGTGTTCGTCTCGCTTGCCCCGAAATACAGCGCGGATCAGCCGGGACTTTTATACGAAGGACACAATTACGCCGCACTCGGAAATGCCGCCGACCGGGTTCTGCTGATGACGTACGAATGGGGATATACCTACGGGCCGCCGCTTCCGGTATCACCCATCCGTGAGGTGCGCCGCGTGATCGACTACGCCGTGACGGAGATTCCGCGGGAGAAAATCCTCATCGGCGTTCCGAATTACGGCTATGACTGGACCCTGCCGTATGTGAGAGGACAGTCCCGCGCACGTTCCCTCGGCAATCAGGCGGCACTGGAGCTTGCCCGGCAGACGGGATCCGAAATCCGCTTCGACGAGGGTGCGCAGTCACCGTATTTCACGTACCGTGCGGGCGAAGTGCCGGCGGATCACATCGTGTGGTTCCAGAACGCGCGGTCGTACGACGCCATGCTCCGGCTGGTGAACGAATACGGTCTGTGGGGTGCGGGTGTGTGGAATATCATGCGGTTTGAGCCGTCCCTGTGGCTTGTGATGAACGCGCTGTACAGAATCCGGAAGGGTGTGGATTGAAATAATTTCGTGAAAATAACGGAAAACTCTTGCCGCAGAGGTCGGTCTATGGTATAATGTGTTTGATAAAGGCGGCGGTGTGATCGCGTTGTCAACGGAACCCGCACGCCAAGTCCATCCCACAAAAAGGAGAACAACAATGGAAATCAGACCTCAGGCGGTAAAGCACGGCGTCATCAGCCGCAATCCGCACACATTCTTCAACTACCACGGCTGGCCCAGCGTATGCCGCGACGACGAAGGTATCCTGTACGCAGTGGATTCCGCCTTCCGTCACACCCATGTATGCCCGTTCGGCAAGACCGCGATGTACAAGAGCTATGACAACGGCGAAACCTGGTCGATCCCGATGGTCATCAACGACACCTATCTCGACGACCGTGACGTGGGTATTTTGTACCTCGGCGGCAAGAAGCTGCTCGTGACATGGTTCTGCCATCCCGCCGAAGCATACGAAAAGCAGTACGGTGCGGGCATGCGTCAGAACTGGTGCGGCTCGGCAGGACTTCTCGACGCGTATCCGACCATTCCCGAAGAATATGCGGCAGGCGGCTCCTTCATCCGCATCTCCGAAGACGGCGGCAACACATGGGGCGAAACCGTCAAGGTTCCCGTATCCTCTCCGCACGGCCCGACGCTCTGCAAGGACGGTTCCCTGATCTACCTCGGCAAGGCAATGTACACCGACGATCTCCCGTACGGCGTGATTGCATCCTACAAGAGCACCGACGGCGGATATACATGGGAAAAGCAGGCGATCCTCGACTTCCCGGAAGGACTCGGCGTCGGCACCTTCCACGAACCTCACGCGATTGAAATGCCCGACGGACGCATTGTCGGCATCATCCGCGCACAGGGTCCCGGCGTTGCACACGGCTTCACGATGTACCAGTCCGAATCGACCGACGGCGGCTATACATGGTCGCTCATGCAGCCGATGGATGTCTCCGGATCTCCGCCGCATCTCATGCTCCATTCCAGCGGTGCGCTGATCTGCTCCTTCGGCAGACGGGAAGCACCTCACGGCGAGCGCGCACTCGTATCGTGGGACGGCGGCAGAACATGGCCGGAAGAATACGTCCTGTCCGAGCATCACCCCTGCGACCTCGGCTATCCCGCATCGGTGGAACTCCCGGACGGCGAAATCCTCACAGTCTACTATCAGGCAGGAGAAGGCGACAATTTCACCTCGCTCTTCTATACCAAGTGGAAGCTGAACAAATAAAACCCTCTCCGGCATCTGAGCAATCGGGTGCCGGAATTTTTATGCCATGCGAATTTTTGAAGCCGCACTTTAATTCGCTTCGTCCGCGGCTGTCTTGCATCTCATGAAAGCGCGTGCTATAATAAACACAACAAAAGCGCTTTTGAAATTCACTTTCATACAGGAGAACACCATGCAGATCGGCAATACCATCAGAATGAAAAGAAGAACCAAAGACATGACGCAGGAGCAGCTTGCGGAAAAGATGAACGTATCCATCTCGGCAGTCAGCCAGTGGGAATGCGGCAAATCCATCCCGGATCTGACGATGATTCCCGCGCTGTGCAGTGTGCTCGATGTATCCGCGGATGAACTGCTCGGCGTCGATCAGGCGAAGAAAAAGGAACAGATTCAGGCGATTGCGGATGAATCCTATGAAGTCAGCGGACGCGGATATACCACCGAAGCGCGGCAGATTCTGATTGACGGACTGAAGCGCTTTCCCGACAGCCACATGCTCATGGATGAGCTGATGCACAATTACGCACATCCGGGAAGTGCACAGGACAAAGGCGCCGCCCGCAGACTTGCCGAAAAACTCCTTGAGGAATCCGCTTCGGTCTCCGTTATCAGCAGTGCGGTGCAGGTCCTCACAGGCATCTACCGTGACGCCGGCGAAACCGAAAAAGCGGAAGCCATGCTTGAGAGGGTCAGCAATATCTACACAAGCCGCGAAGTAATCAAGCCGCGCATCTACAAAGGCGAAAAAGCCGCAGAAGCAAACCGGGATCTGATCGAAGCTCTCGTGGAACTGCTCATCACGCATCTTCCGCGGAATTATAAACTTGAATCCGGCGAAAAATACTACACCGCGGACGAAATGGCACAGATCCACACAAAGATCATCACGATTCTGGAAACCCTGTTCGAGAACGGCGACTACGGCTTCGAGCACTGCCGCATGCAGGAATCCGAAACGTATCTCGCAGGTTATCACGCCGACCGGAAGGATGCGGAAAACACCCTCGCACACGTGAGAAAAGCCGCGGATCACGCACTCGCGTTCGTACGCCTCGATGGAACGGAAACGGCGCACACCTCGCTCCTGTACCGCGGTATGGAATGGGGCGGATTCAGTACGGACAACTCCGAAAACAACGCCGCTGTGCTTCTGCGCGATCTCAGGAGTCCCCGGTACGACTTCGTGCGCGAAACGGCGGAATTTGGTGAAATCACGGCAGAGCTCACGCAGTACGCCGGTGAATGGAGCAGACCGGAATAAATTTCAGCCGGACGGAAATTCCCGTTCAGCCGCGCTCTCTTGTGTCGTCCGGTGAAAGGTGGTATAATACACTCAGCAAAAGCTTTTGACTTCATCTGAAAGGGAACACTTATGGAAATCGGAAAAACAATCCGTGCCCGGAGGCGGGAGATGGACATGACACAGGAAGAGCTGGCTGAGCTTCTGAATGTCTCGGTATCTGCGGTCAGCCAGTGGGAATGCGGAAAATTCATCCCGGATGTGGCAATGATCCCCGTGCTGTGCAGTGTGCTCGATCTGACGGCGGATGAACTGCTCGGCATGGATTCGGCGCACCGGCAGGAAAGAATCTGCGAAATCATCGTCGAAGCCGACGGACTCGGGGATCGCGGGTACCTCACGGAAGCATGCGAAATTCTCGAAAACGGACTGAAGCGCTACCCTAACAGCTTCGAGCTGACGGAAAGCCTGATGTCCTCGCTCACGCTTCTGTTCTGGCGGAACCGCGAGAGAAACAAGTCCGCCGGAGAACGTGCCGTGGAACTGGGTGAGCGGATTCTGCAGAAATGCACCGACAGCCGGATCCGTGCCAGTGCGGTTCAGACACTGACGGGGATTTACTCCGTCTCCGGCAATCAGAAGCGCGCGGAAGAGCTCGTCGAGCAGAGCATCAGCATTTATCAGTCCCGCGAGGTGCTCTGTACGGATGTGTACAAGGGTGACCACGGTATCGCATGCACGCAGATACTCCTCGGAACCCTCACACAACTGCTGTACACCGCCATGATGGGCAGCCGTCAGCGTGACAACGGCGAAAACTGGCTGAACGAAGACGAGATGGCAATGGTTCAAGGCAAGCTGCTGCTGATCCACCACGTCCTGTACGAAGACGGGGACTTCGGCTTCGGTCACTCACGGATGTGCGACATAGAAACATGGCTGATGCGGTATCACGCAGGGAAGTCGGACGAGAAAAACACGCTCCTGCACATGAAAAACGCGGCGCACCATGCCATCGAATTCGTGATTCACGTAGAAGAGCGGCAGGATACCTTCGATCACACCTCCGTCCTCTTCCGCGGCAAGCCGGGCGGCAGTTTTTCCACCAACAATCCGAACAACAGTGCGGAAATGCTCAGACGCCAGCTTGCGGCACAGACCTACGACTTCGTGCGCGATACGGCACAGTTCCGCGAAATTATGGCGGAGCTTGAAAAACACGCCGGACAGTGGCAGAAACGCGGATAACACAAAAAGCATGCGGATTTTTCAGTCTGCATGCTTTCTTTTGTCGGCAAAATTGTCACAATTTATAATTAAAATCCCGAAAACAATTGCCCATCCGCCGGATTTGTGGTATAATGAAGAAAACATCACCGGAGGACTGTCATGTTCCGCAAATACGTTTCCAATACCTCCTGCGGCACCGGAACCAACTACATTCTGGAATTCAAGGAAAACCGCAGATTCACCGCACGCGCGTACTTCAAATGCGCCGTCACCGGACGACTGAACCACCGCTTCTTCTATATGAATCAGGTCAACTCCACCTACTCCGACGGATCCGTGGCTTACCGCAACAAGCCCGGCGGGAACTGGAAAATCCTGCGTGCAGTCATCGCGGACGGCGGAGAAATCGGACCTCTGAACGTCGAAGCGGGCGAGCTTGTCAATCCGACTCCCGTGACCTTTGACGGCAGGGCAGAGAAGACCGTCGCGCCGTGCGAGAAATTCTGGTCGGATGAGGTCACGTTCGATCTGCCCGAGAACCACTACCTCGTCTGGGAATGGGAAATCGAAGGAAACGGCATCCCGTGTACACCCGACAGTCAGGTTCCCACGTTCATGGACTACGGTCCCGGTATGAAATTCGACTACTTCTGTCCCATGCCCGCGCTCATCGGCATCGAGCGTCCGGAAACTCTGCCCGCGAAAAAGCGTGTGGCGTTCCTCGGCGACTCCATCACGCAGGGATGCCAGACCACACTCAACGCCTACGCAATGTGGGTCGGAAAAATCGCGGCAATGCTCGCACCGGATTACCCGGTATGGAACATCGGGCTCGGTTTTGCGCGCGGATCCGATGCGGCGACCGACGACTGCTGGCTGTGGAAGGCAAAGCAGATGGACGTTGTCGTGCTGACCTGCGGCGTCAATGACGTTCTCAGCGGCGAATACAAGGCGGGACGTCCCTCGACTGCCGGGGAGATCATCGGCTGGCTCGAGAAAACCGTCCGTGCGCTGAAAGAAGCCGGCGTCGACGTCATCATCTCGAAAATCCCGCCGTACGAGATGAATCAGCGGAGCTACGAGGAATGGCGCGCGGCAAATCTCGCAATCCCGGCGGTGGCTGCGCTCTACGGCTGCAAGGTCTACGATATCGAATCCTCCCTTGACGCAAGCGCCGTACTCGAGAGCCGCTACTTATACAACGCGCATCCGGACGATAACGGCGGAACCGCAGCAGCTGAGAAATTCAAAGCGACATTCCTGACCCAATACGGCTGGAATCTGTGAGGAAAACGATGAAATACACCACTCCCGCACTGGAAACAAAACGCCTCCGTCTGATGAGAGGTTCGCTTGACGACTTCCAGAAAGTCTACGAATACGACTTTTGCAAGCTCCGCGGCATCCTCGGCGAATTTGAATTCGTGAAGCAGGATCCCGAGAAAATCAAGGGGTTTGAAACCTATGCTGATGAGGACGACGCACTCGACTGGATCATTTATCTGAAGGAAAGCAATGCACCCATCGGGAATCTGACCGCCGACCGCATCCGACCCGAGCTGAACGCCATCGAGCTTGCCTTCAATCTGCATCCCGATCACTGGGGTCACGAATACATGATGGAAGCCTGCTTCGCCGCGATGGATCACCTCTTCTCGCTCGGCTTTGACAACATCATCTGCGGCTACTCGGAAGGGAACCTCAGATCCAAGCGTGTCGGCGAAAAAATGGGATTCGAGCTGTACTCCGTCAAGGAAAACGCATGGCAGAAGAACGGCGTCCCGATCACTGACTACGACTGCATCCTCTCGAAGGAAAAATTCTACGCACTTCATTCGGAATACATAAAATAACGATATACAGGAGACACACCATGACACAGGAAAACATCCTCGCAACCCAGAAACTGCTTGACTTTATCAAGCCCAGCGTCACCGCATTCCACGCGACCGCTGAAATCGGCAAAATTCTCGAAGCGAACGGCTTCACCAAGCTGTCCGAAGCGGCTGAATGGAACCTCACCGAAGGCGGCAAGTACTACGTCACCCGCAACAACTCCTCCGTGATCGCATTTGCACTGCCCGCAGGCGCGGCAAAATCCTTCATGATTACCGCGAGCCATACCGACAGCCCCACCTTCAAGCTCAAGAATGAAACCGAAACCGAAGCATTCGGCAAGTACGTGAAGCTCAACGTCGAATCCTACGGCGGAACCATCAACTCCACATGGCTCGACAAGCCGCTTTCCATCGCAGGCCGTGTGATCGTACGCGAAAACGGCAAGATCGTCACCAAGCTCATCACCATCGACCGCGATCTCGTGCTCATTCCCAACGTAGCACCGCATCAGAGCCGCACCGTCAACAACGGTCAGGTGTACAACAACGCCGTTGACATGATGCCCCTGCTTTGCGCGAAGGACAAGAAGGGCACGCTCAAGCTGATCGTAGCGGATGAAGCCGGATGCGCCGTTGAAGATATCCTCTGCTCCGACCTCTACCTCTACAACCGCACACCGCAGTCCATCTGGGGCATTGACAACGAATTCTTCTCCACGCCCAGAATCGACAACCTCCAGTGCGCATACACCACCCTCGAAGGCTTCCTTGACGCCGTAAATGCAGGCGAATGCAAGGCAATTCCGGTTTACTCTGCGTTTGACAACGAAGAAACCGGCTCCTCCACCAAGCAGGGCGCAAACTCCCAGTTCCTGTTCGACACCCTCACTGAGGTGGCAAAGGCTGTGGGAACCACTCTGCCCAAGGCTCTGGCCGCATCCTTCATGGTATCCGCCGACAACGGCCACGCAAAGCATCCCAACCATCCCGAATTCTCCGACGGTCTGAACGCGCCCCACATGAACGAAGGCGTGGTCATCAAGTCCAATGCGGCGCAGAAGTACACCACCGATGCACTCTCCTGCGCGATCTTCACCGAAATCTGCAAGAACGCGGGCGTTCCCGTTCAGCAGTTCGCAAACCGCAGTGACATGGGCGGCGGCTCCACGCTCGGCTCCATCTCCAACACCAATGTTGCGCTGAACACCGTGGATATCGGTCTGGCACAGCTGGCGATGCACTCTGCATACGAAACAGGCGGCACCGCTGACACCCTGTACATGATTCAGGCAATCGCCGCATTCTACCGCACCGTCATCACCTCCGACGGCGACGGCATTTATGCGATTGGATGAACTTCTGACATAATGATTGGCTGAAACAGAGAAAATCCCCGTTTGGGTCGGATTCCGGCTCATTCGGGGATTTTTCGTGTTGACAGATTGAATTTGACGTGGTATAATGTAAACAGGATCAGAAGAACGCGAAAGAATATAAAAAGAACTCAACTTGCGATTGATATGAATTCTCGGAAAGTGAGGAAATATTATGAAAGACCACCTGAAAACAACGGGCACATTATTCGCCAATCACGTTTACGGAATTCTGCTGGGATTTCTTGTCATGTTCATTGCAGTGATCCCTTCAAGAATGATATCCCATGAGTATTCCACGCAGGGACTGATCCAGCTGATCGCACAGGAAATTGCCACGTTCGCGGGTTTGTTCCTGTTTTTCCGGCGGCTGGGCGACCAGTGGAACCGGAAGGATGAAAAACTGCTTCCGACGGAGATTCTCATCGGGAATGGGGTAACCGCATTTCTGTGGTGCATCATCGTGCTGATCTCACGATTCCAGTTCGCGCCGCTGTGTTATCAGGTGATCCATATAATGGATGTTATCCACGGCGCAGAGGATGTGCAGGAAATTCCGATGGAAATGCTCGGCAGGGAATACTTCGGACAGTGCGCGCTCATTCAGCTGATTCACGCGGTATTCTTCTTCATTCCCATGAATCTCGGCTACTATTTCGGCGCAAAGAAGCGGTCGGATGAACGTGCGAAGCTCCATCATACATAATCACGTTGTTTTTTGCATATCTGTACAAACGGCAGGGGACGACGTCCCGCAAAACAACATAAAAAAGGACTTCCAATCACGAAAGTCCTTTTTTCTATAGCCTTACAGCAGATCGCAGACGCCCTTTTCGCCGTATACCTGCTGCCAGTCGGCGGTGAAGTCGTCGATTGCGTAGTAGGTCAGCGGATGGTAGATCATCATGTCAAACAGATCGGGGTTGATGGTAACAGCGTGTGCGCCGATCATGGAAACCTTGTGAACCTGTTCCACGTTCTTGAAGCTTGCCGCGAGAACCTGGGTCTTGATGTCGTAAACCCTGAAAATGTCCACGATTTCGCTTACCACGTTGACACCGTCGGAAACGATGTTGTCAAGACGGTTGATATAAGGAGCAACGTAATCAGCTCCGGAAAGAGCTGCAAGAAGAGCCTGCTGCTGAGTAAAGATAGCAGTAGCTGTGA
>JAFUQY010000379.1 GCA_017472105.1 Clostridia bacterium
GCACTGAATCCGAACACTGGGGATCTCAATGCTCCGGCGAGATACACATCGTTCAAGGGATTGTTCACCGTCCGCAGAATGCATATCAGAAGCATAACCGATGCATATTCATCCAGTGGTTTTGTTGTCCTGATCGCCGCCGGGACTCCGTTCATTGCGAGTGCCTCCACGTAGTCCTGACCATTCACCGAAGGACTACGCAAGATCACGGCAACATCTCCCGGCTTGAGGATCGCATTTCCCTCGGGCGAATATCGTCCAATCATTTCACGGATCCGCAGCGCAGTGTACCACGCCTCAGGATTTCGTTCAGCAACCGTCTGCGTATATTTATTCTCTGCATCCGCTTCCGGTTTCCGGATCAAGCAGACTTCAACCGGCACCTGCTCATGCGTACAATTCTTCGCGCAGACGAGCTCGTCCTGCTGCTCGTACGGGATGTCCGATTTTGCGAGTGTGTGCCGTGATACAAGGTTCACGAAGTCAATGACCGCGCGGTCGCATCGGAAATTCTCGCTCATGAAGATGGATTCTCCGTCCGATCCGCCGTTCCACTTCTGTCGGTATTCCGCAAACACGCTCGGTTCTGCTCCGCGGAATCGGTAAATCGACTGCTTGATATCGCCGACGATGAACCGGCTCGCTCTGCCGGAAATTGCCGCAAAAATCCTGTCCTGCACGCGGTTCGTGTCCTGGTACTCATCGATGAAGATGTACGCATATTTCCCGCCGATTTCGATCGCTTCCTCGGTCGGTTCGCATTCATTTTTCAGGAACAATTTTATCGCAAATTCTTCGAGGTCGTTATAGTCGATCAGGCTCTGCGAACGCTTTCTCTGCGCCAGTTTTGCCTCAAATTCAGCAATGACGCAAGCAGCCGCACGCAGAATCTGTGCTGTCCTGGACGCGAACATTCCGAGTTCACTTTCGTCCGCTGCGAAGAAATTCTCTCTCATGGAACCGAGATCCTTCTTCAGATCATCGCGGAAATCCTTGAATTCTTCCGACAGCTCCGTCTTGAATTTCGCCGTCAGAGTCCCGAGTTTCGGCGTTGAGTATCGGGCAAACAACGCTTTCAGATCGCTGTATTTGACGATTTCCGCTCTCAAATTCAGTACCAGATCATCAATCCATTCGCTGATGTATGCAAGATTCGGGCCATACTTCTCAAAGACCTTCTCTTCGTACGGCATCTCCTCCCGGAAGTATCGCGCGCGTTTTCCGTAATGCTCCGCGAAGGATTCCACAGCATGCAGCACTTCCAGACCGAGTGAAGTTTCCATAAAGTCCGATCTGGACGCGGCTATTTCATCCAGTCTCGATGCATATTTTACCAAATCTGCCGAGGATTTTCCGCACGCATGCAGACTGTCCGAAAGCCACAGAAGCTCCGCATCCACAGTCGATGTGTCTCTCACCTGTCCGATTACATCCGCGAGTTCCGTGAAAGTGGACGCATTTTCCGCATCAATCCGGTCATTTTCGAAGAAATCATCCACTGTATTCTTCATGCACTCCCGTTTCATCGCATCAACGACCTGCTGTTCGCCAATTTTGGCATCCCCTGCGATTCCGAGGACTCCGAAATACGGCTTCAGATTTTTGTATAAAAACGCGTGAATTGTGGATATTTCAGCCGACGGAATTTCCGCTGCCGCGCGGTTGATTCTTGCAGCAATTTCAGGATCCGTGTCACGGTATTTCGCCGCCGCTTCTCTCAGCTTCTTCGAAATTCTCTCGCGCATCTCACCCGCCGACGCTCTCGTGAATGTCACAATCAGCATTTCCGACAACGAAGCCCTGCCTTCCACGACGAGCTCTACAATTCTTCCGCTCAAAGTCGCTGTTTTGCCGGAGCCTGCCGCCGCCGAGATCAGGAGATTTCCGTCACCGTAATAGACCGCTTTTTCCTGTGCCGCGGTCAGTTTGATTTCAGCCATAGTTCAACCTCCTTTTCTCTCAAGCCTGTCCAACGGTGCGCTTGCAGATGTATCTGTTTTCGCACCAGTCGCACGGGTTCCTGTCACCGATCCGCATCGGTTCCGCGGATGCTTTTCCGGTCTTCATCTCTTCAAATATTTTGCACAATATTGACTCGAGCTCCGTCTGCAATTTTCCGAATTCCTCAACCGTCGGGAGGCAGACCGTGCCGTTGAGTCCCTTGAATCCCGAGCTCGTGGACTTGATCGGCGCAAATTTTCCGCTGATTTCCGCATCCATGGCGCGCAGAATTTCTTCATCCGCGAGCACGATTCCGCTCTTTTCGATGGCGGATTTCGATTTTTCGACCGCTTCCTCCGGTGCGAGCATCTGTTTTTCCGAGAGCACTGCCGGACGAACGCTGAAATACACCGCGCCCGCGGGCAGAATTTCCGATTTTTCCACGCCCGGGAATCCGTTGTGCCACACCGAGAACAGGTAGATCAGCAGCTGGACGCCGATTCCGCGCCGCACTTCATCAAGCGAAAACGACTTCGACCCGGTTTTATAGTCAACGATCCGCACAAACTGCCTGCCGTCCTCAGCGCGGTACAGATCCACACGGTCCACGACGCCGCGAAGCTGCACTTCATCCCCGTCGTCCATCCGTATATTCACTGCATCTTCTGTATTTTTATTCACACCAACCGGCAGTTCAAACGCAACCGGGCGGAATTTGCTCTGCTTCAGTTCGTCAACAAGCGCGCGCACAAAGACGAGGACATGCCGTCTCAGCCGCACAAACAGGTGCGCCAAGCGTCCGTCGAGGGCATTTCCCGTGTCCGGATTCGATGTTTTCGCGAGATCCCGGATGTAATCGCGGATAAACCGGTCGACGA
>JAFUQY010000380.1 GCA_017472105.1 Clostridia bacterium
CCGGTGTCACGGTAGTCATCGAACGCCGCCTTGAGCATCGGGATCAGCTTTTCGCGGAGCTTCAGGAGTTCGCGCACTTCATCCTCGCATTCGTGAACCACCCACGGCACACCGTCGTAGTTCCACGCGTTCACGAGGCACTGCACGGAGAAGACAATGCACTGCATACGGCGGATGCACTCTTCCTTCGAATGCGCGGAACGGAATTCAGGCGTCCAGAGAATGCCGGAGAAGCCGGAGTTGACCACGCCGCGGATGAAATCACGGTGATCGTACAGGTCGCTGTACAGCACGAACGGATACGATGCCGCAAGCGCACCCATCTGACGCACCTCGGACAGGGTTCTGTTCTCACCGAGCGCGTCCATGAGCGTCTTTGCGTACAGGGTGCCGAAGAGGGAGTGGTACTGCTCGCCGTCCAGTCCGGAGGGGAATTCGGTGTCAAGCGGGAAGCTCCAGCCGCCGGTGTTGTCGGACGAGTCGCATTCGTCGAGCTTGAAGCCGTCAATCCCCATCTTCACGATGTTTTCGCGGTGGTAATCGGCGAAGATTTTCCGCGCATTGTCATCCGCAAAGTCGGGAACGAGACCGCCCCATACCTTCCAGTCCCCGGAATACGGCGCGATTTCTTCGTGGAAGTCCGCATCCGGATGCGTGAAGGCGTGCTCCCAGAGATTGATGTGGAATCCCCTGTCCCTGAGGTAGTCCACAAAGCCCTGCGGATCGGGATAGCGTTCGCTCCATTTGTAGGTGCAGGAGTATGCGTGGGTATGCCAGCCGGGTTCCAGTCCGATGATGGTGCACGGCAGATCCGCGTCCCGGAAGGAATCCGCCACGGACTTGATTTTTTCGGCATCCCAGCGGCTGTACATGCGGTAGAGCATGCCGAGACCCCATTCGGGAACATCGGGACCGCCGCCGGAGAGCATATTGTACTGCTTGACGATGTCAGTGATCGTGTCTCCCTCGATGACGTAGACGTCAATCCCCGCGGCATGGGGAATCTGCACGCTCATGACGGCGGCGTTTTCCTCGCGCACCGCGTAGAGCGCGTCAGTGGTCATTTCCGCTCCGCCGGCAGAGGTTCCCGCAGCACCGTTTTTCTGCTTGCCGCAGTAGAATTCCGCATAGCGCGCGGTGTCGAAGTACATGCCCCAGCCCTTGTTGGTGACGAAGAACGGGACGGGTGCGTGGGATTCGCCGCTGCCTGTGACAGGGTCGGCATTGACAGCAAGACGCAGGGTGCGGCCGCGGTGGTTGAACTGCTTGAGCTGCAGACCGAGACCGTAGATCTGGCAGTCGTCCTCAAGCGGGAATTCGACAACGCATCCGCGCGCGTTCGTCTTGAAGGTGAAGCGTTCCGCCGGGAAGTTCACGGGTGTTTCCATGTAGGAAAATCCGTCGCAGAACACGGACGGCACCAGCTTCTCCGGGGTACCGAAGGTGAATTTTTTCATGTTGTGTCCTCCTTTATGGGGGCAATATGATTGTTTGTTACCAATGTCATTAACATAAGCGAATCCCAATGTCAGCCAGCCATACGCCACCCTATGTCATTCAGAGGGCGAAAATCACGTACAGCAAAAGCCATACACAGTGCCCTCAGAATGACAAAACCGGATGTTGGGCATGTTGACAGAATGTATGGCTTAAGTTACTGACATCGTGTTTGTTACTTCTGTCTCTGATACATCAGTACGTCAAGCACACCGGATAC